>JAFDWQ010000005.1:424188-424459 GCA_018268395.1 Armatimonadota bacterium
AGGGCGAGCCGATCGCCGAGCCGGGAATTCCGGAGTCCTTCAAGATCCTCGTGAACGAGCTCCGTTCGCTCGGCCTGAAGGTCTCCGTGGAAGACCACCAGAACCGCGAACTGACCTTGAAAGACCTTGACGAACTCACAGGCGGGGACGACGTCCGTCTCGCCAGGAGCGTGGGCTTCTTCAGCTAAGACCGGGACGTGGCGGGCCTCGCCGAAAGACGTGGCCCGCCCTCTTCCGGCCGACGCCCGTTGACCGTCGACACCGAAACGCA
>JAFDWQ010000006.1 GCA_018268395.1 Armatimonadota bacterium
GACCGTTCCCCGACATCGGCGGACGATTCGCCGAACGAGGTCTGTCGCTCAGTGAAGCCGACGGTACGCGGTCTCTTGGCCGAGATGGTCTTTCAGCACGAGCCGCGATGCACCGATCGATGTGATGTACGGCGGGAACGGCTTCCAGGCGCCTTCGTCCATCTTCTTCCGCCAGTCGCGGTAGCGGGCGGACTCCGTGCGGCTGCCGTCCTTGGGGTGGTCGGTCAACTCGCTCGGCACCCAAGTGATCCGTCCCTTCTCGATCTCGGCAAAGCCCGTCTCCTCGAAATATCCGTCGCTGAACCCGGGAAGTCCGCGCTTCGTACGGTAATCGAGGTGGCCTTCGCGACCCGGTGCGAACGTCACCTCGACCTGTCGGCCGGAGACTGTGCCCGACCAGGTGCCGACGAGCGCCTTCTGGAAGTCCGGCGCGGCCGGAGTCTTGACCAGACCGTCTTGGCTTGGCAGCCCGTTCATCGACCTCGCTTGGGGCCCTTGTCCGTCCGTCGACGCCTCGTTTTTCGGTGCGCAGCCCGTTATCGTCACTCCGAAGAGGGTAACGGCGAGCGGCCAGATCCCGGCCCGAACGGCCATGGGCTACGCCTTGATCGGACGGATCTTCATGTTCTTGAACGAGACGACGCCGTGGTCGCCCTGGATCGCGATGCGGCCCTTCTTGGTCTTGGCGAAGCCGGGAAAGGCGTTGAACTTGCTCTTGGCGACGCGCGACCAGAAGTCGGGGCTGTCGATGACGTACTCGTAGTACTTCACGCCGTTGACTTCGGTGACGCAGCTCTTTGGCGAGACGAGCATGCGGAGGTGGTTCCACTGCCCGCCCGGCTTGGCCGCGTCGACTTTCGAGGGATAGAGCTCGTAGAGGAAGCCCGTGATCTGGGTGCCCGCCTCCATCTTGTGGTCGTAGAGCTGGACCTCGGGGCCGCTGTGCCATGTCGCTTCCCCGCTGTCGGCGACGCGGAACATGACGCCGCTGTTCTGGCCGGGGCCGAGCATGAAATCCAGGCTCAGTTCGAACCAGTCGTACTTGCCGTCCGAGACGATGTCGCCCGCGTTGTTCTCGTCGACGACGGCGAGGGTTCCGTCCTTGGCCTGCCAACCCTTGTTGAGGGTGGTCGACTTGAAGTTCTTCCAGCCCTTGGTCGTCTTGCCGTCGAACATCAGTTGCCATCCGGCGCGCTTTTCGGCGGCGGAGAGGGCGTTGTCGGGCAGAAGGACGATGGCGGCGGCGAGGATCGCGGTCACGGTGTTATTGTGGCGCAAATCTCCGCATCGCAAAAGGTTTCACGCCAAGGCGCAAGGCACAGGTTTCATGCAAAGCGCGAGAAGGTCGCGAAAGGGTTGCCAAGCGTTCGTGCGACGCCCGGAACGGGGGTTCAGCCGTCTCCGAACCGCCGGCGGATGACTTCTCCCCGGTGCGAGAAGATCGACCCGACCTGTCGCCGCACGAACATCGCGTGGGCGAGGGGCCCGAACGGCCCGCCAGGCAACGCGTAGTCGACCGTGTCCCACATCCTCGTCGCGTCCCCCTCTGCGGCGAACCGGTGTTCGTGCTCCCACTTCGCGTAAGGGCCGTTTAGCTGGACGTCGACGAACCGGACGCCCGGCTCCCAGACCGTGATCTTCGTCACCCACCGGACGGGCAGCCCGAAGAGCCGGAGCCGGTACTCGATCAACGCGCCCGGCTTCATCTCGATGGGCAGCGGCGTCAGGATCTTGAAGCGCAGGAACTCGGGCGTGATGGCTTCCAGGTTTTCGGCCCGACTGAAGAAGTCGAAAACGTCGTCGAGGGGCGCGGGGACGAGCGTCTCCGTTTCCAGCCGATACGTGCGCACGGGTTGATTGTGATGCGGTCTTCCCGGCCAGGAACGGTTATGGGGACGAAGGAAGTGTGACCAGGGATCGAAAATGCATGATAAGTCCGGAACCCACTTTTGTCGAGTGCCCTCGTCTTGAATCGGAGAGGGAGGAGGATGAGTCCGCTGGGCTGCGGGAAGAACCAGCATTCGTTCTCCACCACAACGAGATTCCTCTCTACACTTCAATCTCGAAAGTGTCGAGGTGTATCCTCACGCTGTATGCATGAGAAGTCGCGATTCCGACAACCGTCCACCACGCTGATCACCGTGTCGGTCGGCCTTTGCCTTTTGGCCCTGACCTCGCGTCCGGGGTGGACACAACTTCAGAGCACGCTCCCGGCCTTCGTACGCCTGCAAACTTCGACTCCAGGGTTGACGGATCAGGGAAACGCCCACCTTTCCGGAACGCTGATTGCGAACGAACTTGTGACGGGCGCCCAAGGCGTCCGATTCCAAGACGGTTCGCGTCAGTCCAGGGCCACGTCGGTAACGTCGTACTTCAACGTCAGTTCTTTCGGAGCTAAGGGCGACGGCCTGACAGACGATACTTCGGCTTTCATGGCAGCCGCAGGCGCCCTGAACGCCGCCGGAGGGGGAACGCTCTTCGTGCCCAGAGGGACTTACTTGATCGCGTCCCAAATTGTGGTGACGTCGTCGGCAAACTTCGTCGGCGAAGGGCCACAAGTCACGCGTTTGGTCTGGACTGCGACACAAGGAGGGTTGCGTTGCAGTTTCGGCCCCGAAGGTGGTCGGACGCGCCTTACGGCGACGGTCACAGGAATGACGTTCGCTACCAAGACGCCAGACGGCGGCTCCGGGCTGACCATCGAGTCCAGCGTCGGGGCCGGAAATATTGGAAAGAGTGTGCTCGTCTCCAATTGCCATTTCACCCAGGACGTCGACGGAGCGTACTGGTCGAACGGCATTAGCATGACAAACATGAGGGACACCACGGTCCGTGATTGCGATTTCAGGGGCAAGGAAGGCGGCGCCCTTCCTAGCATGACAGGGATCACGATCGGTGGTGACGGGGGAGTCACCACGCACCTCGTCAACAACTGCACGTTTGCCGGAACAGCCGCCAGTCTCCATGTCATCGGCGAAGTCGAAGGGGTCGTGTTCTCCGAGTGCGTCACGATAGGGCATAAGGGTGTCGTCTGGGACACGGCACATCCCAGACCTGGACTTTTCGTGGCCGACTGCCACTTCGATACGGTCTCTCCTGGGATCGAAGCTTGGAACTGCTCCGAGTCCGTGATCCACCACAACCTCTTTTATCCGCGAGACGGCGCTTCAAGCTTTAGAGCCAGCATCTACGTCGACGGTCAGGTCACCGACTGCCGTATCGTTGGCAACAAGTTCGACCAACACTTGGGGCTGAACGACTATAACGCCATCGTAATCGGAGGATTCAAGTCTGGGACACCTCGTTACACGCGCATCGAAGGCAACACGATCAGCGGAGCGGTGAACGGCATCTGGATCCAAGACGCGGTCGATACCTATGTTTTGGACAACAGCTATCGTTTTACTTCGACACCGATGTTCGACCAAGGTAGCAATACAAGAGTAAGGAACCTTCCCTAAGACCTTACTTCAGGGGTCAGCGTAATCAGGTTCGGAAGGGTGCCCGCAGTGCGAGACCAAAGGGTCAGCCCGAGGCCACCTCGATGCGCGAGGGCATGGCCTTACTTTGGAAGACCCGTTGCGTCGCTTTGTGGAAGTCCGTAGGCTTAGCCTTAAAGATGTTCGGCACGAACGTCTGCGGGTTACGGTCGATCAAGGGGAACCATGTGGACTGGACTTGCACCATGATGCGGTGGCCCCTGGCGAAGGTGTGGTCGATCCAGTGGAGGTCGACGTCGTACTTTAAGGGCTTCCCTGCCGGCACGGGGACGGCTTTGGCGCCGCCGTTGCGGTAGCGAGCGCGGACGACTTCGGAGCGCACCATCAACTGGTAGCCACCGAGCTTGGGTTGGCCCTTGACGGTGTCGGGATAAACGTCGATGAGCTTCACGATCCAGTCGGAGTCGGTGCCGCTCGTCGAGGCGAAGAGGCGGGCGAAAGCGTCGCCTGTGAGCGTAACGGGATCCTTCAGCGGCTCCGTTAGCCACGTGAGGACGTCGGGACGGCCGTCGACGAAGCGCTGGTCCTCGACCATCCAGCTCCACCACCTGCTGCCGTTGGCGTAGTGCGGTTCGATGGGACGGGTGCGATAGGGGACGGGCTTGGCCGGATCGGAGACGAACTCGTCATAGCCGCCTGTCTTTGGAGGGTCGAAGAGAGCAAGCCCGCCCGATTGGAGGTAGAGCGTCGCGTTCCTGTCCTTCTTCTTAGGCGGCCACTGATCGTACTTCTGCCAAGCGTTCGCACCGGTGCGGAAGACCGTGCACCGATCGAGTTTCGTCACCTGCTCCTTAAGATAGTGGTCGAAGAACGGCTTTTGGACGTCGGCCCGGAACGTCGCTCCAGTATCGGATCCGAAGGAAAACGGCCCAAGGACGTCGCCTTTGCCCGCCCACCCGCCGTGGTTCCACGGGCCAAGCGCGAGTCGGACGAGACCGTCCGGGTCGTTCTTGCTCAGCGTGTGATAGGCGGTGTAGGGGCCGATCGGGTCTTCTTGGTCCCACCATCCGCCGACGAAGAGGAACGGGATTTTCGGCTTCTTCATCCACGAGACGGCACTGCGGTCCAGCCAATAGCGGTCGTGGTCGGGGTGTTCGACGAAGTCGGTCCAGGTCGGGATCTGGCCCTTGAAGTAGCGGCCATCGACGTTGGAGAGCGGGCCGAGGCGCAGGTACCAGTCGTACATGTCGGCGGCTTTGAAGTCGAAAGGCGTGAACCCGCGCTGACTCTCCATCGAGAAGGCATATTCGAATCCGTAACTGAGACGGAAGGCGCCGTTGCGGTGGAAATCATCGTTCTCCCACATGTCGACGGGCGCGGCCTGGGGGGAGACGGCTTTGAGGGCGGGATGGGGGTCGAGCCCGGCGACGAGCGCGGTCCAGCCGTCATAGCTGATCCCGAGCATGCCGACTTTGCCGTTCGTGCCGGGGAGTTTTTTGACCAGCCAGTCGACGGTGTCGTAGGCGTCGGTGGCCTCGTCGACCGCGCCCTTGACCCGGGGGTCCCGCATGGGGCGCTGCATGACGAAGGTGCCGCCTGAGCCATAGTGGCCGCGGACGTCCTGGAAGCAGAAGACGTACCCGTCGCGGACGAACTCCGAGAGGTAAGGCGAACCGATGCCTTCGGATCCCGCATTGTAAGGCGTGCGCGTCATCAGGACAGGGAGCGGGCCGTTCGCGTTGCGCGGCGCGAACGTGACGGTGAAGAGCTCGACGCCGTCGCGGGCCTTGATCCGGTGTTCGGTCCGGACGTAGTCAGAGGCCTGAAAGGTCTGGAACGTCCGCGCGTCTGGGAGGAAGACGGTCGTCAAAGCTGCAGCGAGCACGGCCGGAGGATAGCCCAAGGTCCAGAAACCTGGATCGTCTCCAACGGAATGTACAATGCCCGGGCCGACATGAAGAAGCCGACCAGCGGGGGCGGATGGCAAGCCGTCCGCTATAGCGTGAAGAAAGCCGGGGAGGTCGGCCCTTTGCGGCTGTGGCAGGCGATGCACTCGAAGAACGCGTGCAAGACCTGCGCTTTGGGGATGGGCGGACAGCAAGGCGGCATGCGGAACGAGGCCGGGCACTTCCCCGAAGTCTGCAAGAAGTCGATGCAGGCGATGGTCGCGGACATGCGCGGCAAGATCGAGCCCCGGTTCTTCGAAGAGTATTCCGTCGAGCAGCTCCGCGGTCTCTCTCCGCGCGAGTTGGAGGCGCTCGGCAGGTTGTGCGGACCTATCGTCCTCGATCCTGGCGCCACGCACTTCCGAAGCGCGACCTGGGACGAGGCGCTCGCCGTCACGGTCGGGGCGCTCCGCGAGTGCCGCCCGGAACGGAGCTTCTTCTATTGCAGCGGACGCAGTTCGAACGAGGCGGGTTTCCTCCTGCAACTATTCGCCCGTGCCTATGGCACGAACCACGTCAGCAACTGCTCGTTCTATTGTCACCAGGCGAGCGGGGTGGGGCTCAAGGAGTCGATCGGACAGAGCACGGCGACGGTCGCGCTCGACGACGTCGAAGAGGCCGACCTCCTGTTCCTTATCGGTGGCAACCCCTCTTCGAACCATCCGCGCTTCATGGCGACCCTCGCGCGGATCCGCGAGAACGGCGGACACGTCGTGGTGGTCAACCCCGTCCGCGAAGTGGGTTTGGAGTCCTTCAAGATTCCGTCGAACCTCGTCAGCATGCTCAAAGGCTCGCCGATCGCTTCGCACTACGTTCAGGTCAAGATCGGTGGCGACATCGCCTTCTTAGCAGGCCTGGCGAAAGCGACCTTGGCCCTTGGAGCCAAGGACGACGGTTTCATCACCGCGTCGACGATCGGCTTTCACGAATTCGACCACATGGTCAAGTCGTTGTCTTGGTCCGAGATCGAAGCCGCGAGCGGCGTGACTCGCCACGAGATCGAGGAAGTCGCTCGGGTCTATGCCGGGTCAGAACGGACGGTCTTCGCTTGGACCATGGGGATCACGCACCATGTCCACGGCGTCGAAAACGTCCAGTGGATCGTCAATCTGGCCTTGTTACGCGGGATGGTCGGCAAACCCGGAGCAGGGCTTCTTCCGATCCGCGGTCACAGCAACGTCCAGGGCTTGGGCACAGTCGGCGTGACGCCCGCCATGACGGCGACCGCCCTCGCCGCGCTCGAGCGACTCGGCGTCGTCCCGCCGTCGCACGAAGGGCGCGATACTCTCGCCGCCCTTGAAGCGGCGGCACGAGGCGATAGCGACTTCGGCCTGTGCCTGGGTGGAAACCTCTACGGCGCCAGTCCGGACGCGACCTTCGTCGGCGGTGCCCTGGGTCGGGTCAGGACCCTCGTTTACATGACGACGACGTTGAACACGGGCCACGTCCATGGCCTGGGGGAGAGGACCGTCGTCCTGCCCGTCCTCGCCCGCGACGAGGAGCCGCAATCGACGACCCAGGAATCGATGTTCTCTTATGTCCGTCTGAGCGACGGCGGCCGGTCCCGGTTCCATGGCCCGCGGAGCGAAACCGACGTGCTTGCGTCCATCGGATCCGCCGTACTCGGCGGGGGCGGGACGGTCGATTGGGAGGCATTGCGCGACCACAACGACGTAAGAAAGCTCGTCGCCGAGTTCGTTCCGGAACTGGGTCCGATCGCCGACATCGGCGTATCGAGGCAGGAGTTCACGGTCCAAGGACGCATTCGGCACGTCTCTCGTTTTGCGACGGACGACGGACGAGCCAGGTTCATCACTTCCCCCATTCCCCGTCGTCCACCTCTTGGTGAACGGGAGCTTGCACTTATGACCGTTCGGAGCGAAGGCCAGTTCAATACGGTCGTCTACGAAGAGACCGACATTTATCGCGGTCAAGAGAGGCGGGACGTCGTCCTGATGCACCCTGACGACATGGAAGCACTCGGCTTGGTCCCTGACCAACCGGTGGACGTATCGAGCGCGACGGGCCAGGTCGGCCCCGTCCTTGCGCGTCCGTTCGACATCGCCCGCCGATGCGCGCTGATGTACTTCCCCGAAGCGAACGTGCTCGTGCCGAAGGACGCAGACGGGCGGTCCAAGACCCCGGCGTTCAAGAACGTCTTCGTGACCGTTTCGCCTTCCGGTCGTGACGCGAAACGGCTTGATGCCGATAAACAGGACGGCGTTCCCGTCGAGCGCGGGAAGATGAAGGCCTGCTAGTCCGCCGACTCGACCGCGACCGCCGTCACTTTGTACGACGGCGTATCGAACACCCGGTCTCGGACCGGGTTCGTCAAACGGTTGATAAAGACTTCGACCGTATGGAACGTCGCGAAAAGTTCGCCTTCGCGGACTCCCGGATCTCTCCGGACCGGCAAGACGGCTTCGCCGTAAGGACTACGGACCTTGGCGCGCGATCCGTCTTGCAGGCCCAACCGGGCGGCGTCCACCGGATTCATGTCAAGAGTGTCCGAAGGCCGGATCTCGCTGTTCTTCGTCCGCGCGGTCATCGTTCCCGCATTGAAGTGGACGAGCGTCCGTCCGGTGTTGAGGACGAAGGGGTATTCACCGTCCGGTTGCTCCGGAGTCGGCACGAAGTCGATCCTTTTCAGGGCCGCTTTGACGCCGATCGGGAAACTTTCGGCATGGAGGATCCTTGTCCCCGGGTGGTCTTCGGTCGGGCACGGCCACTGGAGTCCCTGCTGTTCCAGGCGGCTCCATGCCATGCCTGCACCCGGCTTCCAGACCTTCCGGACTTCCTCCCAAACCTCCTCGACGCTGGAGAACGTGAACCCTTCCGGCTTGCCCATTTCCGCCGCCATCAGTTGGACGATCTCCCAGTCCGCCTTCGATTCACCGATCGGTTCGATCGCCTTCCGGACCCGCTGGACGCGCCGCTCGGCGTTCATGAACGTTCCGTCGTGCTCGAACGAGGAGCATGCCGGGAGGAAGACGTGGGCGAACTCCTTGGCCGTTTCGTTCAAGAAGAGGTCTTGGACAATCACCATCTCCATCCCTTCGAAAGCACGACGGGTGCGGTCGGCAATGGGGTTCGTGTAGTACACGTCGTAACCGATGACCCAAAGCGCCTTGAACCGGCCTTCCTCGGCCGCGTCGAGCATCTGGAGCAGGTTCATACCCGGCTCGTCAGGCACCGCGGCGTTCCAGACCTGCTCGAACAGCGCTTTGGCACCCGCGATGGGAACGTAGCCCGTCAGACTGCCGGGTTCACAACCCATGTGGGCTGACCCTTGAACGTTGTTCTGTCCTCTCAACGGGTTGATCCCGCAGCCGGGCCGCCCCATGTTGCCTGTCAAGAGGGCGAGGTTGACCAGCGTCATGACGCCTTCGGTCCCCTGCAGGTGTTCGGTGACACCGAGCCCGTGGAAGCACATGGACGGCTTGGCCGTGGCGTACGTCCGCGCTGCCGCACGGATGTCGTCGGCCTTGACGCCGCAGATTTCAGCGGCCCGCTCCGGAGTCCAGTCGCGAACGAACGAAACGTATTCCTCGACCTCGTCGACCCTCGTCGCGAGGAACCCAGGGTCTGTCAACCCTTCGGTGACCATAACGTTGGCCATCGCGTTGAGCAGAGGCACGTTCGTCCCTGGTCGAAGGGCCAGGTGGATGTCGGCGTAGCGCGCGATCTCCGTCCGTCTCGGGTCGATGACGATGAGGTTCGCGCCTGCGAGCTTCGCCTGCAGGATACGGTCGCCGACGATCGGGTGGTTCTCGAGCGGATTGCTGCCGACGACCATGACGGTCGTGGCAAGGTCGAGATCGTCGTACGAGTTCGTCGCGGCGCCCGTTCCGAGCATCGCCTTCATCGCTGCGGCGGTCGGGCCGTGGCACACACGGGCACAGCAGTCGACGTTGTTCGTCCCGAGCACGACCCGGGCGAATTTCTGGCTGAGATAGTTGTCCTCGTTCGTCGCGCGCGCCGATCCCAGCACGCCGACGGATCCCGTCCCGTACGAGCCGAGCGCCGAGCGGAAGCCGTCAGCGGCAGCCCGAAGGGCTTCTGGCCACGAAACGGGCACGAGCCGCCCTTCCTTTCGGACCATAGGGGAGGTCACGCGGTCCGGTGCGTGAACATAGCCGTATGCGTACCGCCCCTTGACGCACAGGTGCCCCTTGTTGACGGGCGCGTCCAACACAGGCAGCACTTGGACGATACGCTCGTCTTTCGTCCCCACCGAGAGCTCGCATCCGACCCCGCAATAGGGGCACGTCGTCCGCGTCCAAGCCGTCGGCGCTCCCGCTTCCTCGCGCGTCTTGTCGACGAGCGCGCCAGTCGGACAAGCGTCGACACAGGCGCCACAGCTCTTGCACGTACTGTCGACCAAGCTCCCGAGCGAATCCGGCGCGACGTGCGTCTCCCCGCTCCGCTCGAAGACGTTCCAAACGAAAGAGCCCTGGACTTCGGAGCAGATCCTGACGCAACGGAAGCACTTGATGCACGCCGCCGGATCGAAGCGGAAATAGGGGTTCGTGGAGTCGACGTCTTGAATGAGCCGACCGTTTCGGGAGGCACAGTCCAGCCCAAAGTGCTTCACCCAATGGTGGAAGCTCTTCTCAGGAAACTCTTCGACATATTCGGCCGGGTACTCCTTGGCCAAGAGCGCGACGTTCGCCTTCCGCGCTTCGTTCAGTTCCGGAGTGTCGACGAAGATCTCCATCCCCTCCGTCGCAGGCAGCGCGCAGGCCGTCACCGGTCGTGAGGAGCCCTTGAGCCCGACCAGACAGAAGCGGCAAGAGCCCGTCGGCTTGAGACGCGGATCGTGGCATGCGGTCGGGACCTCTAAACCCGCAGCCCGAAGGGCGTCCAGGGCCGAGCCGCCCTCGTGGACTTCGACCGCCTTCCCGTCGATCGTCAAGCGAACCGTGGCCATTGGCGCTCCTCTAGTTCAGTCCCCGGAATCCTCCGTCGTCGTCGACGCTGATCCGGAAGGCGGCGGGGGTCGACCCCATTCCTGGCATGAGCATGATGTCTCCCGACACCGCGACCAAGAAACCTGCGCCGGCCGAAACGCGGATCTCCCTCACCGTCAGGTCGAACCCTGTCGGAGCGTTGATCTTCTTAGGGTCGTCGCTCAGGCTGGACTGCGTCTTGGCGACGCAGACCGGGAGGTCTCCGAGCCCGTTGGCCTGGGCCCATTCCAGTTGTTTCCGGGCTGCCGGAGCGAGCTTGACGCCGTCGCCGCCATAGACCTTCTTCACGAGCTTTTCGAGCTTTGTCAAGAACGGATCGGTCCGCTCGTACACGTTGTGGAACGCAGAGGGCTTTTCGGCTTCTTCAGCGACCACGTTGGCCAGATCGGTACAGCCTGGCCCGCCCGAGTTCCACGGGTCACAGACGACGGCCCGGAGGCCGCGGGACTCCGCGTACCGGCGGACCGTCGCCAGTTCTTCGTCCGTGTCGTCCGCAAACTTGTTGACCGCCACGACGACGGGTGGCCCGTACGACGTCAAGTGGTCGATGTGTCGTCCCAAGTTGCCGCATCCCTTTTCCAACTCGCCGGCACCATGGTGCTTCAGGGCCCGGACGGTCGCCACGAGCACGATCGCATCAGGCCCTTGCCCGAGTTGCGGACAGACGATGTTCAGGAATTTTTCCCCACCAAGATCCGAGCCGAAACCCCCTTCGGTGACCAGGTAGTCGGCCGTCCTCAGGCCGCACTGCGTACCGAGCACGGACGAACAGCCGTGCGCGATGTTGCCGAACGGACCGCCGTGGATGAAGGCTGCTCCGCCTTCCATGGTCTGGGCCAGGTTCGGACGGACGGCGTCCTTGAGCAACGCCGCCATCGGCGCGGCGGCACCGAGGTCGCCCGCTGTGACGGGCTTGCCCTCGACGCTGATGCCGACGACGATCCGTGCGAGGCGCTCCTTCAAGTCGTGGAGCGAAGACGACAGGCAGAGGATGGCCATGACCTCGCTTGCAGGCGTGATCACGAAGCCGTCGGTCCGGACCGGGCCGTTGCCCTTACCAAGTCCGACGATGACCTCTCGTAGCGAGCGGTCGACCATGTCGATCGTCCGAGGCCACCAAATGGATTGCAGGTCGAGACCGTGCGGGTTCTTTTGGTGCAGCGACAGGTCAAGGATCGTCGACAACAAATTGTGCGCGGCTGTGATCGCCGGGAAATCGCCCGTGAAGAAGAGGTTGATCTCTTCCATGGGGAGGACCTGACTTCGTCCGCCACCGGTCGCGCCGCCTTTCACCCCGAACAAGGGCCCCAAGGCGGGCTCTCGAAGGGCGGGCATCGCCCTTCGGCCGATCTGGTTCAGGCCCTGTGCCAGGCCGACCGATACGGTCGTCTTGCCTTCACCGGCCGACGTCGGGGTGACGGCCGAGACAAGGATCAACCGTCCTTTCGCTTCGGCCGCCGTCAGTCGGTCGACGCCGCGGGACGTCAGCTTGGCCTTCTTCTTCCCGAGTGCGTCGTAGTCGTCCGGCTCCAACCCGGCCCATGCGGCGATATCGGCGATGGGTGCCAGGGTCGCTTGTTCTGCGAAGTCGAGGTTCGTCACAAATAACTCCCTTACGGTCCGTCGTGTCCTTAGTCCAAGTCTGGCAGGGCACCTTGACCGCACAAGGTGCGAGGGACCATTAACAGACCCGACCGGCGAGGTTGTTTTTGGGGACAGAAACGGAAGCGATAGGCGTCCGTCCCCACAAGCGGTTCAGCCCCGGAGGTTCTTCATCGTCTTTTCAAGCTCCAGGTATTGGGTCAAACAGGTGTCGAACAACTTTCGGACGGCTTCCGTCGGCGACATGTCGGACTCGTCGGCTTCGCTCATCACGGTCCGGCACCCCAGCTCCAGGGACGGGATCGACGGGCCAGGGCCTGTGCCGCCGAGGGCCTGTTCGATCGACTTGAGGCGGGCGACGTCTTCTGCCTTAGAGCTTGACTTCAGCGCTTGTCCGAGCGTTTGGAGCTCGTTCCGCCAGGCGGCTACGGTCTTGAGGATCCTATAGGTCGTCGTCAGCATCTCCGATTGGACCGTCAGCCCCTCTGGGGACGTCGTGACGCGTGGGTCAAGACGCAGGGTCAGCGGCTGCTCGACCGACGCCCCGTCGACCGTCAATCTGACCGTGTACGTCCCGATCGGAGCCCACGGCCCCGTCGCCCCGAACGGCGTGTCGCGCAGGACCGCGGTCATGGGAACGCCGCCTCCCACCGTCAAGGGGTCGCGCCGCATGTCCCAAAGCCACCGGTGGGCGCCCTTCGTCGTCCCGACCGATTTGGGCTCTCGGAGCCAATACGTCGGTGAGGGAACGGTCTTCGGATCGATGCGGAACGGAACGTCGTCGCTCGAGTAACGGCGGACGACATGGAGATCGCCGTCCAAGACTTCGATCACGACCGATTTCGCATCGGCCGGCAGCCAGTAGTCGAGGATCGCCCCGTCCGGCGGGTTCTTCCCGCCGGGTTCCTCAGGGGGCAACGGCGTGTCCGTGTTCATGTTCCATCGGACGCGTGTCGCGAGCTGAGGCGGGAACAAGAGCGCACTGGACGATGGCCGGTCCTTGCAGACGGACCGCAGCGATGAGACGTTGTCCAAGATCCAGAAAGACCGGCCGTGCGTCCCGATGACCAGGTCGTCGTCATGGACGACCAGGTCGCGGACCGACGTGCACGGCATGTTGAGCCGCAACGGCGACCAGTTTGCGCCGTCGTCAAGCGACACGTGGACCATTCGCTCGGTCGCCGCATAAAGCAGCCCCGGGCATGAAGGGTCTTCGCGGACGGCGTTGACCGGATCGTCCGGCAAACCGGAAACGGCGAGCTTCCAGGTGCGGCCATAGTCGTGGGTGACGTACACGTAAGGCTTGGGGTCGTCACACCGGATCCGGTTGACCGCGACATAGGCCGTGGCGTCGTCGAAGTGGCCGGCGTCGATCTGACTGACCTTGCTCCACGACGTCAGGCCCGGAGGCGTGACGTCCTTCCAGTCCTTGCCACCGTTCTGGGTCACCCAAACCAGCCCGTCGTCCGTTCCGCACCAGACCGTGTCCGTCGTAAAGTGGCTCGGGCCGACCGAGTAAACGACCCCTCGTCGGCCGGGTTCGGCCATCGGCCGCCCATCGGTCTGAAAACTCGACGGCACGTCGGGCTTCTCCCGGCTCAGGTCGGAAGACAGGACCTTCCAGCTTCCGCCACGGTCTGTCGAAGCGAACAGGACGTTTCCCGCAAAGTACAGGAGTTTCTTGTCGACGGGCGAGAACAAGACCGGCGCCGTCCGAAGGAAACGGTACTTGCCCGAGCGGACGGCTTCGGGCGAAACGTTCTGGACTTGCCCGGTCCGCTTGTCGAACTTCGTGATCTTGCCCCCGAAGACGATGTCGGGATCGGTCGGGTCCACCGCGACGTAGCCGTACTCCTCGACCCCGACGGGATGCCATTCGCGGAACGTCACCTGGCCGTCGTCGCCGCGAGAGCGGATTCCGACCGAACCGCTCTCCTGCTGCCCGCCGTAGACCATGTACGGCCACTGGTCGTCCGTCGAGACGTGATAGAACTGGGCGGTCGGCTGGTTGTACCAACTGCTCCATGTCGCACCTCCGTTGACCGTGATCGTCGCCCCTTGGTCGCTCGCCATGAGCACGGTCTGTGGATTGACGGGGTCGATCCAGACCGTGTGGTAGTCGTCGCCCCCAGGTGCGCCCTTCCAACACGTCCACGTGTGCCCGCCGTCCGTGCTCTTATAAGCCGCCGTGTTCGCACAGTAGACCGTGTCCGCGTTCAGCGGGTCCACCTTGATCTCGGCAAAATCGTCGCCCCGACCCCAAAGCCGGTGGTCCTCGTCCAAGAGTTTCCACGTACGGCCGGCGTCGTCGGACCTGTAGACGCCGCCTTTCTCGCGCGCGTCGACGGTGGCATAGATGCGGTCGGGATCGGACGGCGCGACACCGATCCCGATCCTGCCCAGACCTTGGGCGATCGTCGGCATGCCGTTCATCACCGGGTTCCAGGTCTCGCCACCGTCGGTCGACTTGTACAGACCGCTCTTCGGGCCTTGCCATCGACCGTTCTCCCAAGGGCCCTGCCGCCCGGCCCAAAGGGCGCAGTAGACCGTGTCCGGACGTTTCGGGTCGATCACGACTTGGGCGGCCCCGGTCTCGGCGTCAGGGCCGAGGACCTTGCGCCATGTCGAGCCCCCGTCCGTGGTCTTGTAGAGGCCCCGCTCCGCGTTCGGACCATAGGGGTGTCCTAAGGCTGCGACGTACACGGTATCGGCGCTCCGGGGGTCGACCGCCATGCAGGCGATCTGCTGGACGTCCCTCAACCCGACGTGGACCCACGTCCGACCGCCGTCCTTGCTTTTGTAAACGCCGTCCCCGACGCTGAGGTCCGGACGTTGAAGGCCTTCACCGCAGCCGACATAGACCGTGTCGCCGTCCGAAGGGGCGACCGAGACCCAACCGACCGAACCCGTCGGCTGGTCGTCGAAGACCGGAACCCATGTCCGACCGTAGTCCGTGGTCTTCCAGACCCCACCGTTATTGACCCCGATCAGAAACTCGTTCGGCTTTCCCGGAACACCGACTGCACCGACCGTCCGGCCCCCCCGATGGGGGCCGATGCACCGCCAACTCAAATGTCGCGTCAGCAACGGATCGATCGGTTGGGCCACGGCCGAGCCTATCACGAACGGGGCAAGGCCGAGAGAGGTCCAGAGCGGACGCATGGCCCGAGTATGGCCGTCCAAGACCGGGGCTCGGCAAAGGGAGACGGCGATTTGGTAGAACAGCGTTCCATGCGCGTCTGGGAGGATCGGTGAAGGGACTTGGCCCGTTCTTGCAGAAGTACGGCGTCCTCGTAGCGTTCGCCGCCCTCGTCGTCTTCAATTCGGTCTGGCAACCCGACCTGTTCCTCCGTCCCGAGAACCTTCGGAACCTCCTGAACCAGAACGCGGCCGTCGGAATGGTCGCTGTTGGCATGACGATGGTCATCATCGCCGGCGGCATCGACCTTTCGGTCGGGAGCCTGATGGCCGTCGCCGCGTGCCTCGGAGTCAAAGTGATGAACGACGCCGTAACGGGTGGTCGTCCGGAAGGAGCGGCGGTCGCTCTGGCGGTCGTCGTCTGCATCGTCGCGGCGACGGTCGGGGGCCTCGTCAACGGCCTCCTCGTCACCGTCGGGCGCGTGACTCCGTTCATCGCGACCCTCGGCGGACTGGTGGGGTACCGGTCCCTCGCGTTGGTCCTCGCCGACGGCGGTGAGATCCGTTCTCAAAGCCCGACGGTCCTTCCCGCGATCGGCCAGACCGGTCCAAAGATCCCGTTTTTGACGAACGCTCAAGGTCAACCCCTCGAGTTCAATTGGCCGATCTTGGCCTTCATCCTCGTCTCCGTGGCCGGCGGCCTCCTCCTTTCGAGAACCGTCTTTGGCCGGAACGTCATCGCGGTCGGCGCCAATGAGGAAGCCGCTTACCTCGCCGGGATCCGGACGCCTGCGGTCAAACTGGGCACTTACGTGTTGCTCGGTCTGTTCGCCGGCATCGCGGCCATCGGGCTCGCCGGTCGGATGAACTCGGTCGCTTCGGCCCAGGTCGGGCTCTACTACGAACTGGACGCCATCGCGGCCGTCGCTATCGGAGGGACGACGATGGCGGGCGGATACGGCCGTGTTTGGGGCACCGTCGTCGGGGTCTTGATCTTAGGGATCATCACCAACATGCTCGTCACGAGCGGGGTCTCACCGTATTGGCAGGGCTTCGTCAAAGGCGTCATCATCCTGCTCGCCGTTTTGATCCAGCGCGGTCAGTCGTCCCGCTGAAAGTCGTGCGTCAGCTCGTGTCCGACGATTCGAGGACACCGTAAGCCCGACTTGTCGAGCGACCCTGAACGAGGGACACTCAGAAGGGCCTGGTGCGAAAGTCGCGTCGACCCGTTCGGCACCGAGGGCCGCCCAAGCCCGTAAAGCCCGCGCACCCCTTTGCGCGAGGAAGGAAACGGACATGAACAAGGCGAGAGGACTCGTATGCGGGGCTGTCCTTTGCGGACTCGCTCCGTGGGCTACGGCCCAACAGTGGTACCAAGGCGATTCGATCCGAAGCGGGTTGCTCGACGTTTCGAACTTGTACTATTCGCAAGCCAACTTCGGGGGAACGCTCCTCAAAGAGGCGTCCGACCCGGACTTCTACATCAACCGGTTCGCGGTCACACCTGGCCGGAACTGGAACGGCGCGATCGGGCTCGAAGAGGTCGGATCGTTCAACGGCAATCCGCTCGGGACGCTCGTTTCGGGCCAGGTACAGACGTACTTCACCGCCGCCACCCACTTTGGCTCCGTCGACCCCAACGTGCCTGTCGGCGTCTACGACTTCACGCTTGAGGTCCTTGGGGGGCAAACGGACGCTTCGATGGACGTCTTAGCGACTTGGGACTACCGGCTCGACGTCCGCCCGAGGCTCGACCTCTCGGTGAGCGGATCGCTCGACAAAGCGTCCGTTTCGACGGGCGAAACCGTCCGTTTGTCCATGACCGTCGAAAACGTCGGGCCCGACGCGGCGGTCACGACGACCTGGTACGTCCGGGGCGGGCCGGACACGGCCGCCGAGAACATGGAGTGGGGTTGGGAGTTCGATCCCGGCTGGTGGGACGTTCCTTTGGACACAGGTGTCCCTGTCACCAGGCTCCATTCGTCCTACACGCCACAAGGTTGGACGGCCAACGGTCATTACCGGACACCCGGTGGCGTGATCGCGGGCTTCCACCACGGCGACGAGCACATGGTCGAGTTCTCGAACGATCCCGGGTTCGACGTCGTTCCGGATCCGATGACGGCCGGTCTCTTCGCCGTCGCGGTCGCGGGGCTTGCGGCTCGCCGTCGACGCTGACCGCCGTCGCCGGGCCCCGATACGGTCGGCTCGGGGTCCGGCATAGCCAAACGAGTCCGCGAAGTGCCAAGATCGGGCCCTGATATGAGGACACGCTCGATGGCAAAAGGATGGATTCTCGGCCTGACCCTGGCCGGCCTTTTGGCGGCAGGTTGTTCGCCGACCCCGGCGCCCGCAGGCGGCGCCGCGACGACCGGAGGCTCGGCCTCGTCCGGGGCAAGCGGGAAGAAGATCAAGATCGGCGTCTCGATCCCGGCCGCCGACCACGGTTGGACGGCCGGAGTCAACTACTGGGCCCAAGAAGCGAGCAAGCTCTATCCCGACGTCGAGTGGATCATCAGTCCGGCCCAGACACCGGAAAAGCAGATCGCAGACATGGAGACGATGCTGACGAAGGGCGTCGACGGCATGGTCGTCCTGGCGACCGAGAGCGCCCCGATCACCCCGGCCGCAAAGAAGGTCCACGAGCGCGGGGTGTTCCTCGTGAACGTCGACCGTGGATTCCTGGAACCCGTCGCGGACGTCTTCCTGGAGGGCGACAACAAGGCGTTCGGGCGGAAGTCGGCCGAGTACATGGTCCAAAAGATGAACGGCCAGGGCAAGGTCCTCATCTTACGGGGCATCCCGTGTACGGTCGACACCGACCGTTACAACGCGGCTATGGAAGTCTTCAAGGCGAGTCCTGGCATCCAGGTGCTCGACGCCCAGAGCGGGATGTGGAACAAACAAAAGGCCCAGGAGGTCACTCAGACCCTCCTGCTGAAACATCCCGAAGTCGACGCGATCTGGGCGAGCGACGACGACATGGCCCTCGGCGCGGAACTGGCCCTGAAGGAAGCAGGCCGTGCCGACAAGGTCTGGATGCTCGGCGGAGCAGGCATGAAAGACGTCGTCAAGCGGGTCATGGACGGGGACAAGATGTTCCCGGCCGACATCACTTACCCGCCTTCGATGATCGCGACCGGAATGTCCATCGCCGTATCGGCGCTGAACGGCGGCAATCTGGACAAGAAGCGCCCGTTCCTTCCCCGGCACCTGATGCTCGACGTCGAACTCGTCACGCCGGACAACGCGAAGAACTACTACTTCCCCGACTCGGTCTATTGACCTTGTTCAGGCTCCGGGCCGGCAACGGTCCGGAGCCTAGCCCAACTCGCGGACCTGGATCGACCGGTACTCGACCCGGTTGCCATGGTCCTGAAGGACGATGTGGCCCTTTGCGACTTTGCCGTAATTCGGATGGTCCGAGAACTTAGCCTTGTGGGCCCGCTCTTTCCAGTCGGTTGAACCTAGCTCGTACGTAACGACCTTCACGCCGTTCAGCCAGTGCTCGACGTGGTTCCCTTTGCAGACGATCCGCACAGCGTTCCACTCGTCCGCCGGCTTGACCGTCGTCTGGGAACACGGATACATGGCATAGCAGGCTCCGGCCGACGTCAGCGGGCTCCGGCCGTCAGGATGTTTGGCATTGTCGAGGACCTGCATTTCCGGCCCCGTGAACCAGGCTGCCCGTTCGGACTCGTCGACGCGGTACATGATCCCCGAGTTTCCGCCCGCCTCGATGCGCCACTCCAGCCTCAACTCAAAGTCGCCGAACGTGCCGTCGGTCGCGATGTCGCCGCCTTGTCCGTCGCGGCAGCTCAAAACGCCGCCTTCGGCTTTCCAGCCTGGCCCGATCTTTTCGCCGCCATAGCCGTGCCAGCCGGCCAACGTGTGCCCGTCGAAGAGGAGACGGAACGGCCGGGGTGCGCCATAGTCCTCGATCGGGTCCTGGGCGACGGCGAGAAGGGCAAGGGCGGCAAAAACGACAGGCATCGGTGCATTGTCGCACACCGATGCCTGTCCGGACCGACCTTCTCGAGGACTAGCTCGCCGCGCGGAGGTCTTCCGCGTTCAGGAGCAAAGGCTTGGTCCCTTCGGTCAGGACGCCCGCCGGGACGACGACACGTTTGACGTCGTCGTTGCTCGGGACCTCGTACATGACCTCGAGCATGACCTGCTCGATGATCGACCTCAGGGCCCGGGCGCCTGTCTTCCGGCGCAGCGCCTCTTGAGCGATCTCCCGGAGAGCCCCCGGTTCGACTTCGAGGCCGACACCATCGAGTTCGAAGAACTTCGAATACTGCTTGAGGATCGCGTTCTTCGGTTCGGTCAAGATCGTGATGAGCGAGTCCTCGTCGAGCTCGTCCAAAGTCGTGATGACGGGAAGTCGGCCGATGAACTCGGGAATGAGACCGAATTTGAGCAAGTCTTCTGGGGTGACGTTGCGCAAAACGTCTTTTGTCCGCTCGACCTTGCTCTGAGGCTCTGCCCGGAAGCCCATGACGTTCTCCTTTTGCCTGCGGAGGATGATCTCGCCCAGGCCCTCGAACGCACCGCCGCAGACGAAGAGGATGTGCTTGGTGTCGATCTGGATGTACTCTTGCTGCGGGTGCTTCCGCCCGCCGCCTGGCGGCACGTTGGCGACCGTCCCTTCCAGAATCTTCAGCAACGCCTGCTGGACGCCTTCCCCGCTCACGTCCCGAGTGATCGACGGATTGTCGCCTTTGCGACCGATCTTGTCGATCTCGTCGACGTAGATGATGCCTTGCTCGCAGAGTTCCTTCGCGTTTCGAGGATCCATCTGTTCCGCAGATTGCCAAAGTTTAAGCAGGATGTTCTCGACGTCCTCTCCGACGTAACCCGCTTCGGTGAGCGCGGTCGCGTCGGCGATGGCGAACGGGACTTGGAGCATCCGGGCGAGCGTCTGCGCTAGGAGAGTCTTGCCAGAACCCGTCGGACCGACCATCAGGATGTTGCTCTTTTGAAGCTCCACTCCAGATTCGTCGGTGTCGTGGATGCGTTTGTAGTGGTTGTAGACCGCGACGCTCAACGCCCGCTTCGCGTTTTCTTGGCCGATGACGTATTGGTCCAAGAACGAGACGATTTCCTTCGGCTTCGGAAGCTTGGCCAGCCTCGGTGCCGACGGGGCCGTGGCGCCGCCGGCGCCCGCACCGGCCGCCGCTTTCGACTTGGCCGTTTCGGACCCTTGCTTCGGTTCCCGGGGTGCCCCGCCTTCGTTCTGAAGGATGTCGTTACACAGATCGATACAATCCGAGCAGACAGCGCCGTGAAGGCCCACGATCAGTTTCGGGACTTGTTCTTTGGCCTTTCCGCACAGGCAACAGCGGTCGCGCCGCTCGTCAGGTTTCGCCATATTCGCGTCCTACCTTCCTATTATCGCGCACCCGGCTTCAAAACTTTATCCACCAAGCCGTATTCCAGCGACTCATCGGCCGACATAAAGTGGTCGCGGTCGCAATCCTTCTTGACCTGCTCCGTAGATTTACCGGTCGCCTCGGACAGAATTTTCATGAGGATGTCCATATAACGGTCGGCCTCCTGGATCGCGATCTTCATGTCGGCCACGGTGCCCTGGGCGCCGCCGCTGACCTGATGGATCATCACCCGGGCGTTTTCTAGACAGAACCTCTTTCCTTTTTTGCCGCCGGCAAGCAGCACTGCTCCCATGCTCGCGGCCTGACCGACGCAGAAGGTCGCCACATCGGGCTTGATCATCTGCATCGTGTCGAACACGGCCAGACCCGCACTGACGCTCCCTCCGGGGCTATGGATGTAAAACTCGATGTCCTTGTCGGGGTCTTCCTTTTCCAAGAAAAGGAGCTGGGCGATCAGCAGGTTGGAGACATAGTCGTCGATGGCCGTCCCGAGAAAGACGATCCGGTCTTTCAGGAGCCGCGACCAGATGTCGTAACTACGCTCGCCGCGCGCGGTCTGTTCGATGACGAAGGGAACGCCCATGCCGACTTCTTTCATGTTCTCTTCCTAGTGTACTTGCCAGGTCGCAGTTCCCTACGGCCCGGGACGCCGCCCCCGAACGGGCCGGCTATAGGGATTGTCGGTCGGTCCGGCGGGGCGGCACACCTTGGACTTCGGCTATCGGTCGGGCCGCAAAAAAATGGCGGCCCGAAGGCCGCCAATGTCTCTTCACCCTAAGGTCCGTGGACCTTAAGCCTTGTTGTCATCTGGAATGGACGTCCGGGTCCGACCGGTGTTCAATCCGGAGCCATAAGAACGGAATAAGAACCTCCTATCCCTCTCTGAGGTGGCTCTGCCGGACGCCCACAGGGAGAGGCTGGCACCGACCGTCGCACCGAACACCGACCGGACGAAACCTCCGGGAGGCTCGCGCAAAACCGTGTGCGTCACGAACCCGACGACGAAGGCCGAGGCATCCAAGGAGCATCGTCGTCGACACCCTTTCGGCTCGTTCCGGTCGCCCGGCACGAGGGCCTTTGGCGATCGCGCCGGCGATCAAACCGACCAGGAGGTAGGAGACCAAGGGGAACACGGTCCGTACCGCGACCCAAGGCCGATCCGGGTTTCAGGACGAGGCGTCAACCTTTGACGGCGCCCGCGAGCATGGCTTCGTGGATGCGGTCCCGGAAGAACCAGTACACGACCAAGACGGGGACCATCACGATCACCAGGCCGGCGAACAGGGCGCCCCAGTCACTCTGGTACTGCTGCGTCGTCGTCAGGTTCGCGATGCCGAGCGGCAAGGTCTTGTTCTCGGGCCTCGTCATGAAGACCAGGGCCAGGTTGTACTCGTTCCACAGGCCGATCCCGTCGAAAATGCCGACGACGATCAGTCCAGGTTTGGCCAGTGGAAGCATGATCTTCCAAAACGTTTTCGAGTGCCCGCAACCGTCCATGCGCGCTGCTTCCATCAACTCGTTGGGGAGCGCCTGGAAGAAGCCGGTCAGCACGAAGATCGTGAAGGACAGCGAGTACGCGACGTAGACCGCGATCAACCCCGACATCCGGTCGAGCATCTGCATGTCGCGGAGCAAAAAGAAGAGGGGGACGATGACCAGGAAATGGGGGAACATCATCTGCCCCATGAACACCGTCTGGACCAGTTTCGAACCCCGGAACGGGTACTTCGCCAAGACGTACGCCGCCATCGCGCTGATCGGGAGGAGTAGCACGAGCGATCCCGCTGTAGCGACCATGCTGTTGACGAACGCCTTGTCGATCCCGGCCTCCCGCCAGGCATGACCGTAGTTCTCCCAATGGAGCACGGTCGGTAGTTCCCACGGCGATCCGAGGATCCGGTCGCCCGTCTTGAGCGACGACCATCCGACCCACAGCAGGGGCACGAGAACGGCCAGAACGAACAGGCCGAGCACGGCGTTGACGAGCACTTTCTTCATGCCCTTCTCTCCGTCGGGTCTTTGCGGAAGACGGTCAGGACGGCAAGGGACAACACCAGGATCACGACGAAGTTGCCGACCGCCATCGCTGTCGCGTATCCGAACTGCGAGTTCATGAACGCTTGTTCGTACAGGTAGGTCAGCATGACCTCGCTCTTCCGGTCCGGCCCCCCGCGGGTCATCAGGAAGACGAGGGCGAAGACGTTCATCACGTTGACGATCAGATAGACCGCCGCGACCCGTTTCACCGACCACAAGAGCGGCCAAGTCACCTTCCAGAACCGGTGCAGGCCATGGGAACCGTCAAGTTCGGCCGCCTCGAAGACGTCCGCCGATACCGACTGGATGCCCGCGGCGAACAACATGACGTAGAAGCCGGCGACGTACCAGACGAACGCCACGCCGACCGCTCCCAACGCCGTTTTCGGATCGCCGAGCCACGTCTGGCTCAGTCCCTTGAGCCCGACTGCGGCAAGTCCTCCGTTCAAGAGGCCCTGAGGATTGAAGACGAACTGCCACAACACCGCGACGACGACCAGGGAGATGACTTGGGGGAAGAGGTAGACCGCCCGCAAAGCCTTCGCCATCGGTCCGCCTGTTCGGAGGGCATGGGCTAAGGCGACGGACACGGACATCACGACGAGCCCGCCGACGATCAAGAGCCAGAGGTTGTGACCGACAGCCTGCCAAAAAGTCTCGTCTTGGCCGAGCTTTTGGAAGTTCTCGAAACCGACGAACTTCCGGTTCATGGAAAGGCCGCGCCACCGATAGCCCGAAAACTGCACCGCTTGGACGAACGGCACGACCACGAACCAACCGTAAAGCAACGCGGCCGGCGCCAGAAACGCCGCAATGAACCCGTTCCTCCCTCGGCGCTCCATCGTCCCGGACAGGATTATGCCAGGTCGACGTGAGCCTTCACTTGAACGTCGCCCAGCGCATACCCCGCGCCGGAACGTTCCATCGGATCCTGCACGCCCCTTCCGGACCGACCGCGATTTTTGAGGGCTTCGACCCCTCGAACGCCACGGTCGCGGAACCTCGAAGGCCCGAGTAGCGGAGCGGGACCGTCAGCTCCTCCTCGACGTCTTCGGACGTCGGGTTCCAACTCAGGAGCATCGCCTTGATCGGGCCTCGCGGATCGACGTGCAGGACGTAGTCCGTCCCTCGACCGTCCGGGCGCCGGAGATGGACGACGTCCGCTTCGAGGATCTGCCGGTGTTCCTTGAACCATGAGACCCACTTCACGACCGCAGTCTTCACTTCCGGCGTGTCGTAGAGCCTCGGGCCCCGATAGCAGGCTTGGGCGCCGAATCCGAAATTGGCCGCAAAGTGCCGCTCGTAATCGGCGAGGTGCTCGTGCAAGGGTTCGATGGTCGCAGCCGGGCCACCGCCCTGATACTCCACGAGCGGCACCATCATCCACCCCATGCTCGGCGTCTTTTCCCATGTTCCGTCGAACAAGTTCTGGCGGGCGTGGACGTGTTGTTGTTCACGCGGCAGCGACCAGTTGCTTTCGCGGTACCCCATGCCCGTTTTGTTAGACCCTTGCAGGAAATAGTTGTCCGGAACGTTGAGGAACACGCCGCGGGCCCGGCACCAGTGATAGAACTCCGAAACGGTGGCGAACTGCGTCCACTGGGAGTCTTCATAGCCTCGGTGCCCGGGATGGGCGGTACTCGCGCAGACGTCGCCAGGATAGCTTCCGTCGTGCTCCAGAAGGTCGAACCCGGTCTGTTCGATGAACGTTCTCAGCTTTTGGAAATACGACTGCCCCCAAGCCGATCCAAGGCACGGCGAGCTGCCGAAAACGGCACCTCCCGGCTTGCCTGTCGTCTTATCGATCACGTCCGTCTCTGGTCCGACGCTCCGACTGGCCAAAAGCGAGTACCCCCCGAGCTCGAGGCCCTTCCGGTGCGCATCGTCGACCAGTTCCTTCCATTTTTTAATGTTCGTCGGCGAAAGGTCCTCCATATCGAGCCCAGACCAGAACGAAATCACGACCATTTCGAAACCGCACTCGGACGCCTGGTCGATCGCGGTTCGGACGACCTGGGGATCACTTGACGTCAGGTGGAGCATGATCGGGTTCTCGAGGCACCAAGGCGCCAACAGCCGGTGCATCCGGCGGACCTGAAGGCCCTTGCGTTCGCGGTCGGTCGAGTCGTGAAGCAGTTCGAACACCCGGAAAGTCGAAAACGACCCTCCTGGAACGATGTCTGTTCCTGGCCCGACCGGACTCGAGACCTCTAAGAGGCACGGCGTCTTCAGATCGTAGTTGACCTGGGTCTTGTATTCGGGGTCCGGAAGCCAATTGACGGCCCGGTTCGAAGCCCCCATCGACATCCCGGCGAAGGTGTAGTCCGTCGTGACGGTCATGTTCGGGACGCGCCACGTCGGTTGGAAGTCGACGGTCGACTCGGCTTCGACCACGGCCAGTACTTCGGCTTTGAACGAGTCGATGCGCGCCGTCTGCCGGGTTCCGTTGGTCACAGAAACACGCTTCATGAACACCGGAAGCCCGTCGTACAGTTCGTAAACGACTTTCGCTTGCCAGCCCTTGAACTTACCGGTACCTTCAAAGTCGAGGGTCAGCGACCGTCCCCGAGGGGGCCAATCGGCGTCCGTGGTCGGAAACGACCCGGTGACGCCCGCCTCGCGTCTTCGGACGGATCTCGGCTTCCAGTCGAAACGCTTTTGGACGGACGCCTCGCTCCATCCGACGAATTGCAGGGACATGGGGTCGGGCTTTAAGTCGGGGAGCCAGTCCGGGGACAAATAGGCATGGTCGCGTAGCCCGACGACCCCACCGACCGACACGGGACGACCGTCCACGACGAACGTCGCCTCCGGTCGGAGCGACCTCAAGAACTCTTCTCCCGTCGTCATGTTCTTCAGGCTTAAGGTCGTCCCGTTGTGGACCGTCGAAACGACTCTCCGGACGATCCCGTTCGAGAGCTCGAGCCTGCCTGAACTCCGGTCGAACGTGACGACGGCCGGTGCGGGGTGGATGTCCAGCATCCAGTCCGGTTCTGAGCGGGTAGCGGCTAGGGTCATGGCTGAAGCGGCGAGGATCCAAGATCCGAACATGTCTCGTCTCGGCATTATCCCGATACGGCGTGCACAGGCCAAACTGACCGAGTGCTCATCGCTATTCCTGCGGCCGCCGTCATCGGTTTCACGAAGCCCCAAGCTTGGGCGACCGGATTTTCGTCGAGAGACCTGATCCCATTGGTCGTCGACGTCAATGGAGACGGGCGCGCCGATATCGTACGCGTCGGCGGAAAGGGGGATTCGTTCATCGATGCCGCCACGACGGTCGACGGCCAGAAGTGCGGCGTCCCTGTACGCGTCTTGAGCAACTGGGGCAAAGACTGTCAGGCCGCTTGTATCGTCTCCGTTCCGGGCCGAAACGGAGCCGGGGTCATGGGCTTGTCCGGCGGACGGATCTTAAGGCTGGCCGGGCCTTCCTTCAATGGCACATGGGTGGACTTCGGCGAATGGAGCCGGCTCCCTTCGGCCTTATCGTCTCCGCGCATCGCGGCGGTGGGAAAGGAGGGCGTATTGGCGTTCTCCAGGACCGACGGCCGAGGTTTCTTCCTGTCCTTGAAGGACAGGAGCTTCCGTCCGATCGTCCTTCCGGACAAGACGACGTGGATCGGTGACAGGGGCGACGTCCTTGTCGCGGCGGGCCGCGACGGAAAGTTGACCGCACTCGACCGCGACACGTTCCTCCCCGTCGGGTCGATCGGAACGTGCCGGCCCGGTTCCGTTCCCGCTGCCTCCGAAGGGCTTTTGGTCGCGGACGGCTCGGTCTGGACAAGCTCCGTCCGATTGAGCCTGGACCAAGGCGACTTGGCTCCTGCCGACGCGGATTTCGCGATCGGGGACGTCGACGGTAACGGGTTTCCCGACATCGTGGGGTTCCGAAACGGGTCCGAAGCCCACACGGCTCGGCTCGTCAGGATATGGCGGTCCGTTGCCGAGGGCGACCCCGACCCTGACCGGGACGGTTTGGACGCGGACGCCGAACGATCGGCCGGTTCCGACCCCATGGACCCGGACACCGACAACGATGGCCTCCTCGACGGGTGGGAAGTCCTGGGATTCCGGGGACTCGACCTTCCGAAAATTGGCTGCGACCCCGCACAGACGGACGTCGTGTGCCTCGTGTCCCGGTTCTCGACCGTCGCGGAGTCGACACTGGCGGCGGGTCTAGACCGGGTCAAGAAGTTCTACGCGGCCCTCAAGGTTCCGAACCCTAACGGTAAGACCGGCATCTTGTTCCACGCCGTGCCGTGTGAACCTGTCTCCGAAGCCGACCAGAAGAACCCTTGGTGGGCGAACCGGGACAAAGTCCGGCCCGCGAACTGGAAAGGTCTCGTCCATTGGATGCAAGTCACGCCGGGAGGAGGGGGTCAAGCCGATCAGTCTGGCGACGGCGGAACCGTAGGGGTGAACGCCCTCTGGGCCGTCTTCGTCCATGAACTCGGCCACCAACTCGGTCTGGACCATGAAGGCTTTTGGAGGAACGGGCTTTGTCCCACGTACCCGAGCTTGATGAGTTACGCCTACAGCTATGCGTTCGAAGACGATTCGAACAAGATCCGGTACTCGGACGGTTCCCTGTCCGGACTCGTCCTGCGCGAAACGGACCTCGACGAAGTCCTTCCCGTGCCGATCGACAAAGTCCGGTTCTTGGAGAAAGGCCCGTACCGGTTCCGGCTGAAAGAATCAGGTCCGAACACGTTGGTCGATTGGAACTGGAACGGCGTGTTCGGTGAGCGCTACGTCCGCGCCGACATCAACACGTCTTATTCGACCAACGCAGGCCCAAGGGACGCGGTCGGGAAGACCATGGCTGCGCCGTGGCTGTTCTCCCACGCAGGCAAGACCCACGTTCTGGCGACCCTGAGGACGGACGACCCGCCCGTCGGTCGCAACCGTACTGTTTCGGCGGACCATCCTGGACGACTGGTCTCGCTTCGGTTGAAACGGCCGACGGTCTGGGAGGCGCCATTGGTCGTCGCTCAGGACGGCGTCCTGGGCGATCCGGCCGCGGCCGAACTTGAGGGCCGCGTCCACGTCTTCTATCCTACGGCGCAGGGCACCGTGACAAAGACGTGGACGGAGCGGGGTGGCGACCTCAGCGATGGGAAGACCGTCGATCCCCGGCCTGGTCTCGTCCCGACGGTCACGGTCTATGCCGGAAGGCTCTACCTTTTCCTATGGGAGCCGTCGACAGGCATCGTCCGATACACGGTCTTCGACGCGGCCGGAAAGGTCGTCCTTTCCGAGAACTTGGCCGAACGGAGCGAGGGGCCCGTCGGCGCGTGTCCTGACACGCTGAACGGCGATCTCATCGTCGCTTCGACCGAAAGGCAGGACGCAGCCCGAAGTCGGAGATGGACCGTCCGACGGTATTCGGCCTTTGCCGGACGGTTGCGGGCGAAAAGCGCGGAGAGGATCGGCGGCGACAAAGGGTCGGCCCAAGGCTCGGGCCGTTTGACGGTCTTGTTCGACGCGTCACGGGACGCCGGCCCACAGGGTCGGGTGATCGTTTACGGTCTGGGCCTGGTCTCCGACTCGGGAAGGTCTTCGTGCGCCTACGTGGCCCGACAGATCGCCGACAAGTCCGTGGGAGGCGGATGGTCCGTGCACCGGCTGTACGACGAGTGGACGCAGTCCCGCTCGGCGCCGGCGGCCGTCTGGGACGGTGACGACATCGTGTTCGCCTACCGATGGACCGGAGGTGACGCCGACGACACGCTTCACGTCGGCTATAAGGGCCTGGGGATACAGTCCGAACCGATGGCGGACCACGACGACCTGACGTTCCTGAGGACGGTCGGTATCCGAGGGTCGATCCTGTACCTCGGCGGCGGGTGACGCCTCTCGTAACCGCAAGTCTTCGTGGGTTTTGGACCGCCCTTGACCGGCCGGCCAGTAGAATTTCCGGGTTTCTTGCGGTTAAGAACTTTTTCAGGTAAGATGTTAACCTCTGAGTTTCATGCGGTCTATGGCCGCAGGGTTCATAACTGGAGGAGTATTCATGAAGAAAGTGCTTCTTATCGCGTTCGCTGCGGCTTCTGCGGCGTCGTTCGCCACTTCGATCAACTTCGACGACGGCGCGGTCAGTGAAGGCTCGACCCTCTCGAACCAGTACGCCGGCCTCGGCGTGACGTTCCTTTCGGGCGCCAACGGCCATTCGGTCCCGAACTGGGCCGGCACGAGCCAGGGCTTCGCCTCGGCCACCGACATGACGATCACGTCGACCGACGTCGGAGGCGGCCTCGGTTCGCCGATGGCGGGCAACCTGCTCCACTCGTTCGGTGGTTGGCTCGGCGAAGACGGCGATCCGGTCTTCACGATGGTCTTCTCCGGCGACGTCACCAGCTTCAGCCTCTATGCGGGCGGCATCTTTGACTCCGGTGCGACCGCTCTCTACGCGTTCAACGCGGGCGGAACGATGATCGGTTCGGTCGCCGCTGCCGGCACGAACGTGCAGCAGCTCAACCTCGGCGCCCTCGCCAACGCTCGCGAGATCGTCATGACGATCGGCGACTTCGGCGACTGGGTCGGCGCGGACAACATCGAGTTCCAGATGGTTCCGGAGCCGTTCACCATGGCGACCCTGGGCCTCGGCCTCGCCGCCATGCTCCGCCGCCGCAATAAGAAGGCGTAAGGACACTCCTTCCCAAGTTCCGGAACGACGGCCGTCCCTGGTTTCAGGGGCGGCCGTCCTCTTTTGGCCCATCGATGTTCGAAAAAACGTGAGACTTGTCCGATATCAGCCGACGATCTTTCGGCGAGACGGAAGGCACCTATCCGACAAATGAGTAGGAACCGCTCTTGTCGGACCGCCAGATCGATCCCTCTGAAAGTGATGAACAAACACACAAAAGCGAATAAACATTTGTAACCTTTGCTAACTGACAGTGCTCGGACTTTGTGTCAGCTCGGCCGTTCCGGCCCCGAAGTCGCGCCGGGACCCCCGGTGCCTTCTGGCCAACCTGGACGTTTCTATCCGTGTAGGAGGACGACATGAAAAGACTCCCCATGACATTGCTTGTCGGCACGATCATCGCTTCATCGCTGGCGCCCTATGCGGCGTGGGCCGCACCGACGGCGCCGGAACCACAGAGCCGCCACCGGAAGCAAAAGCAGGACGAATGGAAGACGCTGGGAATCGCGTCGGGCGTCGCCGCGCTCCTCGGACTTCTCAAGAAGGACGGGACCATCACGTTCCTCGGCACGGCCGGAGCCCTCTACTCGGCCTACCGCTATGAAGAGGACCGCAAGAGCTCGAGCCGGGAACGGCGCGCCCGAGCCGAGATGTTCAGCCGATCGAGCTTCACGCGCAACGGTGTCCGCTACGACCGACGCACCGTCTATCGCGGTGGCAAGAAGTACTACCAGTTCGTCAAGCACGGCCGTAACCGACACGGCTAGCTTCGAGAGAAGCACCTGGACCGCCCCGCCGGGAGCGCCTGCTTACGCGCTCCGGCGGTGGCTCGACAGCCAGGCGTAGAGTTCGCCACCCGCATAGGGCACCGACCAAGCGTCGTGCCCGGCGTCGGGATAAACGGTCGATCGGACGTCCCCGCCCGCCGCGGCGAGCGCATCCACCATCCGTTGGGTCTCTGACAAGGGCACGACCGTGTCCTTCGCTCCGTGGAACGCCCAGACCGGAGTCCGCTTCAACCTCGGGGCGAGCCGAGGGACGCCACCTCCACAGACCGGTGCAATCGCAGCGAAGCGGTCAGGTTGGTCGCACGCCAGCGCCCACGTCCCATAACCGCCCATGCTCAGTCCCGTAACGTAGATCCTCTCGCGATCGACACGATAGTCGTGCTCCACGACGTCGAGCAGGGCCTTGAGTGGAGTGACCGGCCACCAGTCTTCAACCCTTCGGCACTGCGGGGACACGACGATGAACGGCAGGTCTCGGCCCTTCTCGATCTCCCTGGGCGGTCCATGGGCTTTGACCCTTTCGAGGTCACGACCGGACTCGCCCGCACCATGGAGGAAGAGGAGCAAGGGCCAGCGGTCGCTCCCGTCCAGTCCGTAACCCGCGGGAAGGTGCAACAGGTAGTCGATCTCGACGGGCGTGCAATATTCGGTCGAGACAGTCTTCGGGACCTGACGGTCGCTACGAGTCATTTTGCGGCAGGTTACTCGACCGCTGGAATGCGTCCAAACCTGGAACAACGACGAGGCCACCATGGTCTGAACCACTAGGAGCGACCACTGTCCAAGGGCATGGCCAGGGTCGGCCAAGGGGACATGAACGCTGGGAGATTCTTCGGCATCATCGGGATGGTCGTCCTCCAGTCATCGCCTTTTGCGACCGCACAAGAGCTGCGTAGCCTCTGGCGACGACCTGCCGATACGGTCGCCCAGGGCCTGTCACAGTCGGCGGACGGTTCGACCCTTGTCGTTTCGACACCGTTCACTTACGACGTCTGGGATCGCGACGGACAAAGGCTTCGAAGGTCGATCCGTTTAGACCTTGCGCAAACTTTGAACCAGGTCGCTGTTACCCCTGACGGTTCGACGTTCTATGGCACGACCACCAATTCCTGGGACGTCGTCGGCATCGACACAAGGACGGGCGAGACCGTCGAAACACTTCCCCGCACGGGCTACTTGCCCGTCAGCACCAAGTCTTCACCGGACGGTCGCCACATTCTGATCAGGACACAACAATCGGTCGCCGTCTATCGACGCGGTGTCAAACGCCTGCTGTGGGAGCGCTACAACGCCGGGAGAGACGCCGTCGTCACGAGCGACGGCCACACCGTGATCACCTCGAACGGTCCAAGGCTTAGTTTCCGTGACATCGAGACCGGAAACGTCACGTCCTTTCGCAGCGGTGCGGTCGGTGGTGAGATCCAACTCTCGTCGAACGACCGATTTCTTCTGAACAGGGAATCTCCCACGGCCGACGTCCTCGACCTGACGACCGGTAGGACGTACAAGTTTGAGCTTTTTAAGGCTGGCCGATCGACCTTCTCCTGGGACGGCTCCACCGTGCTCATAACAGAGCGCAACGGATCGCGGTCGGTCGAGTGGGATTTCTCGGCAGGCACTTTGGTCTGGGAAGGTACTTACGAGACGGCCGTGAACCTCTCTGGGATGGCACCGGCTCCGGACGGGTCATCGTTTTACTTGAGTTCCGAAAACTGGGGCGGAACCGTCCACGTTCATGGCCGCCCTGGAGGAGGGCACCTTCGTTCCCTTTACGCTCCTGAAGTCTCGGCGATCGCCGTGAACGACTTGGACGAGTTCACTTACGTTGCGAACTTTGAAAACGCGGTGTACTCCGCGTCGATGTCGACGGGCCAGGACACGTTTCAAGAACACGTGAACGCAGGTTCCTCATGGACGGTGTCGCCACGGCAACGGTACATCGTTTGGAACGACGCGTTCATGACCCGGGTTTGGGACTGTTCTTTGAAAAGGAGCGTGTCGGCTTTCACAACCGGTGTTTGGAGCAGGTGTGCGATCGACGATACGAAAGGAACCATGACTGTCGCTACAGTCTTGGGCGCCTCGAGCCGGTTGCGGAAGTTTGATCTCTTCACGGGAGCGGTCTTGTCCCAACGGCCGCATTCGACTGCGAACGTTTATCCGACAGCCGATCCCTCTGTGCTCTGCGTGGCACGGGCGACGCGTCTTGGCTTCATCAGGGAAGGCGATCTATCGGACGTCTACGATATTCCCTTCTATGCGCCCGGAGACTGGAACATTTCCTTTTCAAGCGGCAATATTTTAGGCGCCACGGACGCGCCGTTCGGTCGGTTGGTCCTTTTCGACGCATCCGATGGTAAGCCCCTCGGTTACGTCACCGACCACTTGTTCTTATCAGAGAACGATCGCTATGCGAGGCTCGCAGGAATCGCTCCGGACGGCACGATCGTCGCCCAGGGTCCGTCGAATGCGTTGATCCGTATCGATCTCGAAGTTCCCAAAGTTATCAACGTCTGGATATTGCCGGAGCCCAAGTACGTCAGGGGTGTCTGGTTCGATCCTGCAATGTCGAGATTGATCGTCAGTTCGGACGGCCTCGAGTGCTTCGAGCTCACGTCGCTGAACGCGGGTCGTCCACTAATGTTCACCGCGAATCAAAGGACAGACACCGATCGCTGATGCATCCATGAACGTATCCTTCTTGAAACTACTCGTCTCTTCCGTGACCGTCCTCTTCTCTTATGGCTCGGTCGCACAGACGCTCCCTGTCCGCTGGCAACGCCCTCGGGCGCAAGACGTTACGGGAATCGCGTTGTCAGCGGACGGGAAAACGGCAGCTGTCACGTTACACCGCCAAGTCGACATCTGGAACGTCTCCGACTGGTCTCTCCGCTGCTCGATTCCGGTCGAATACGGCACCATCCTCGATCACGTCGGTCTGTCTCCCGACGGGACAAGGGCCTACGGAAAGGACTCGAACAGCCGATTGGTCGAATGGGACACAGGTTCAGGAAAGGTCGTAGGCTCCTTTACCGGAGCAACGTCGGTCGGACGCAGGTACCAAGTGAGCGACGATGGTCGAAGGGTGTTCGGAAGTGGTTCGAACACGTTTTACGTCGCCGATGTCGCGTCGAAAAAGGTGCTCTGGGAACGGCCCTCGTTCGGAGCGTCCGTCATGAGTCAGGACGGGCGGTTCGTGTTCCATAACGATGTCAGATGCTACAAGTTCCGCAATGCAGAGACCGGGCGACTCTTCGCCACTTATAGCCTGCCGTACTATGGGGGTGCGCTCCTCTTCTCTCCCTCTGGCCGCTACCTGGCCGCATGGTCGTCCACCAGTCTTGAGGTCATCGACTTCAAGGACATGCGGAGGTACAGAGCCTCCGACCTAACGGTCACGTGCGTCGCTTTCGCCGAAGACGAACACACCATCCTCGTTCAGGGTGACGCTCGCGGTTCGGTCGTCGCCTGGAACTTCCAAAAAGGACGCATCGACTGGGTTTCAGAAAGGCACCATGGATTGTCGTTCGAGACGGTCTTGCTTCCACACGGCGGAGGCATTCTTTCAGCGGACGGCACGATCTACGGAAGTGCCTCTCTGCGGTCGTCCGTCAACGGCCGATGGTTGATGGACTTGTACGCGCAGGATTCCCAACTCGTGACGGCATCTGACCCATCGACCGCTATCGTCGCTTCCGGATTCCGCAATGCGTTCGAGTTCTTCGACGTCAAGACAGGCGTGGGAATCGGCGAAAGCTCGGTCCCTCCCGCGTACTTCCGGGCCGTGTCACCGAACGGGCGCTATGTGGCGTCAACGGACGACGCGCTTTCTCCGAACACGTTCGTATGGGACACGCAACAGCGTCGCACCGTGTCGACCTTCAAAGCCGGGGCTTGGGAGCGCGCAGCATTGACCGATGAGGGCTCCTTCTACGTCTGCTCGAGCATCAACTTGCACCAAAAGATCCGGAGGTTTGACGTCCGGACGGGGCGACTGACCGCCGACCGGACGTTCCCGGTCTCAAACACCTATCTCACGGCTGTCCCCTACTCGGTCTGTGTCTCCAACGGAACGACCCTCACGTTCTTGAACGCCATGAGATTGGACACGGCATGGCAGATCCCCTTTTTCAACGCCGGCGACTGGAACCTCTTCTTTGCCCATGACAATTCCGCGGTCTTCTGCGACGCCTTGCCGGGAGCTGTAACGGTGCACGATCCTTGGTCTGGCGTCGAGCGGAAACGGTATTACGGTGGCTCCGGCTTGACACACGGATCCTCCAAGCTATTGGCACAGGCCCTGGACGGCTCCGTGTGGGCCGCCGTTTCCAAGCGGCGGTTTCTCCGGCTCTCCCCGGACGGTTCGACGGCGACAGGCTCTTATGAGACGACCTCTGATTCAAAGATCGTCCGTGGCGGGTGCTTCGTCGATTCAGGGCGCGGCCTTCTCGTCATGGACGGGGGGCTCGTCTGTTACGACGTTACGGAATGACGGCCCTGCCTACTGCACCTTGTACTTGGCGATGCTGTCGTCCTTCCGCACTTTCTCGGCCTCTGCTTCGCAACGGTCGCAAAACTGCTCGGGCGTGAGTTCCTTGTTCAAGAGCGACGTCAGGGCTCCTTCGATGTTCTTCTGCATCGCCTTGTACCACTGACGGTACTGGACCGCCCACACCGTCTTTGCGCCTTTGACGGCGGCGGCCGGCTCTTTGAGAGTGTCCGGCATCTTCGCTTCGTCAGAGCCTACGATCGACATCAACGTCCCCTTTTGCTCGACGAACTGCTTGGCCTTTTCGAGCGAGGTCATGTACTTGTAATAGGCGACCGCCGCGTCAGGGTTCTTGGCCTTGGCCGGGATCATCCACGGTTCGATCCCGATCAGGACCGCCGTCGGGTCTCCTTGCCCGCCCTCGACGACCGGCGCGTTGAAGAACCTCATCGTGACGCCAGGGGGCGTGACCTTCTTCATCTCGGCTTCAAGCCACGATCCGCACGGGATCATGGCCGCTTTTCCGTTCAGGAACTGAGTCTGCGCTTCCGTGTGGCTCATGCCCGTCGAGCCTTCCAAGAAGTAGCCCTTGTCACGGAGTTCTGCGATCATCTTGGCGGCCTGGAGCATCGACGGCGACTTCCAGGCACCGGGCTCGAGGTTCTGGGCGGCCTTGACGGCGTCGACGCCGCCCACAGAAGCCGCCCATGGGAGCAGCATGCCTTCGATCATGTAATAGGGGTACTGCCCTTGGTACGTGATCGGAGCCATCCCCTTGGCCTTGACCTTCTCGCACAGAGCGAGCAGTTCGCCGTACGTTTTCGGCGGCGCCCATCCGTTCTTTGCGAAGACGCCGGGGTCGTACCACCATCCGAGCACCATGACGTACAGCGGCAACATGTACGTCTTGCCGTCTTTCTGACAAAGCTTGAGGACGTTCGGGTCGAACGTGTCGCGCCACTTCGTCTTGCCGTCGAACGCCGGAGAGTCGAGAGCAGCGTCAAGCTCCATCAACTGGCCGTCCTGGACGAGCCCCCACTGGTCCATGTCCCAACCCGGGAACATGATGTCCGGCGTGTCGCCGCTCACCATTCGTGGGCGGATCTTTTCCCAAATGTGCGGATCGCCGTCGACCTTGACGTTCAGGCCCGGATGCTTGTCTTGAAACTCCTTCCCCGCCTGAGAATAGAAGTCGACGTCGTAGCCACCCTTAAAGGCCACGACTTCAAGGTCGCCCTTCAGTTCTCCGCTGCCCGTCGCGCCCGGTTTCGTCGACGAGGCCCCAGGGTCACCGCCTTGCCCTGACGGGGCGCACCCGGACAACACGACGGCGAAGGACAGGGTCAAAAGAGGCAGAAAACGCACGGCCCAAGATACCTCGGCAACGGAAAAGGGGACGTCTGATCTTCCGAGTCGGTATGCTCGTCGTACCGCACCCGTGGGAGGGGACCCAAGAGGGCTCATGAGAGGGCACGATCCATCGTCCGGCTTCGGATCCTCCGGCGATTTCGTATTGCCGTGGCGGATCGAGATGTTGGGCGGCCTTCGGGCCCGCCACAGCGACATCGTCGTCCAGAAGTTCCAGACCCAGAAGACGGGGGCGCTGCTCGCCTACCTGGCGCTCGAAATCGGCAAGACCGTCCCTCGGGACAAGCTGGCGTCGCTGATCTGGTCGGACGGCGATACCGTGGCCCTCCGGAACAGGCTGAACCAAGCCGTGTCGTCGTTGAGGCGGCAGTTGGAAGCGCCGGGCTCGGGCGTGGGGCGGGTCTTCATCAGCGACCATCAAGTCCTCGGACTCGATCCGAACTCCGTCTCGTCGGACGTCGTCGAGTTCGAAACCCAGATCGAAAAGGCCCAATCGATGCCGAAGGGGGCCGACAAGCTCAAAGCGCTCGAGACAGCGGCGTCCCTTTACCGGGGCGAACTGCTCGAAGGGATCCAAGAGCCATGGGTCTTGCCCAAGCGCACCCATTATGCCGCCGATATCCGTCAGGTCCTCCATGAACTGATCCGCGAAAACGCGGACATGGGCCGCTTTGCGCAGGCAGCGGACTTTGCGAACAGGCTTGTGGAACTGGAACCTGGAGACGAGCAGGCCCATCTCGACCTCATCACGATGCTCGCCAACGCCGGTCGGCACCAGGCGGCCTTGCGCCACTTCTCGATCATGGAAGTCGCTCTGCGCGAACGGGGCTCCGCGCCGTCCAAAGCGTCGCTCGTCCTGAGGTCGAAGATCACGTCGATCCCCAGCCCTGCCGCCTATGTCCCGTCGACGGTCAAGGTCGAACCGCTCGAGCCGTTGCCGCCCAAACGCCCGACCGCGACCAAGCGCCGGATTCCGGTGTCTTTCAACCGGATGATCGACCGTGAGGAGGAAATGTCGGCCGTTTACCGGCTTTTGACCGAAGACGACACCCGCGTGGTGACCGTCGTCGGAATCGGCGGCAGCGGCAAGTCCAGGCTCGCGATCGAACTCGCGAACCAACTTCTGCCCTCTTTCGAAGACAGCGTCTATTTCGTCCCGTGCTCGCCGCTCGGGCAAGCCCCCACGGCCATCGAGCAGATCGGAGCCGTCGTGGCACCCGGCACACCGTCCGACCGTCGGACGTTCGTTTCGATCCGTGAGGACTTGGAGACGGTCGGCCGAGCCTTGCTCGTCTTAGACTCCGCCGAGCACCTCCAGGAAAGCGACTTGGACGAGCTCGCTGTCTTGATTTCCGAACTGCCTGACCTTCGCGTCCTCGTGACGTCGAGGCGCGCGCTCCACCTTCCCGGTGAGACACAGTTCGCACTAGGCCCGCTGGCCGTCCCCTCGAACGTTCTCGATCCGGCCGACGAAGTCGCTAAGAACCCGTCCGTCATGCTGTTCGTCCAACGGGCGCAAGCCGTCAAACCCGACTTCCACGTGACGGAAAGGACCGGTGAGGCGATCGCGCGACTGTGCGTCCGGCTCGAGGGTCTGCCCTTGTCTCTCGAACTCGCCGCGTCTTGGATCCGTTCGCTGACTCCGGCCCAGATGCTGGAAAGACTGTCGCAAAGGCTCGACTTCCTCGAGTCGCGTCGACGGGACATCAGTCAGCGACATCGGACGATCCGGGCCGTCCTCGACAGCACGATCGGCCTCTTGACCCCCGAGCTCAGGGCGGCGTTCTTCCGAATGTGCGTCTTTTCCGACGGCTTCGACCATGACGCCGTGTCCCAAATCTGCCCGGACTGTGACGCCGACGACCTTCTCGATAGCCTTCAAGAAGCAGGGATCGTCCAACGGACTACGAACCATGGGGACCGGGCCCGGTTCACGATCCTCGAAACGCTGATCGACTATGCCCGCGAACAAGCCTCGCCCGACCAGCAAGAAGAAGTCGGATGGCTGCACGCCGACTACTTCCTGGAGGTCGCAGAAGGTACGGCGGTGTCGAAGAGGCAGAACCGTGACCGGTGGTTCACAGCCGTCCACGCCGACTATATGAACCTGCTGTCGGCCATGAACTGGTTCTTCGTGCACGACGAACCGGAAAAGGTCGCCCGTATCGCGATCGCGATGGTCGAGTTCTGGGAAGCGTCCAGCCGTATCATGGAGGGCGTCCATGCCCTCGAATCCATCTTGGACGCGCTGGGCTCGGACAGCCCTTACCGAGGCAGGTGCGCGACCGGCCTCGCCCGGCTCACGAATTACTTCGGCAACCGTTCGATCTACCAGGCGATGTCCGAGCAGGCCCTGGAAAAGGCACGATCTGCAGGCGACGGACTGGCCGTCTGCGAGGCCCTTCTCGTCGTCCAACAGGCTGCGCACACCGAACGCGATTTCGACCTTTCCGACCGCTTAGCGCTCGAAGGGCTGGAAACCGCGCTCGCCCTCAAGGATTATTCGATCGCGTCGCGCTGGCACTTGAGGCTCGGCAATACGGCGATGGAGCGCAAGCAGTTCGACCGTGCCCGGGCGGAGTACGAAGAAAGCTTGCGGCTGTCGCGGCTCGCCCACGACTCCTTCCGCGTCGCCGCGACCCTCGTCAACATCGGTATGTACGGGGTCGAAACCGGTCAGCCCGAACTGGCCAGGCTCGCGCTCTCGGAGAGCCTCAGCCTCGCCAAATCGGTCGGAGCCGGCCTCATGTTCGGTACGATCGTTTCGAACCTTGTCCGCGTCGACCTCATGGTCCATCGTCCGGTCGAAGCCCTTGCTTGGGTCGCCGAGGCGATGCGGTTCAAGATCGAACTCCGAGTCGTGAAGAGCGAGCTGTACCTCGAAGTCGCCGAAGCGGCGATCCAACTGGGTGATCCGGATCTAGCGGCCCAGTTGTTCGGAAAGTCGGAAGAAGTCCAGTCGACAGGAATGAGGAGCCACATCGAAGAGAGTTACTTCGAGTTCGTCAAATCTGGCATCGTGACGGCCCTTGGGACCGAACGTTTTTCGCAGCAGGCCCTTTTCGGCCGACAGCTCTCCGACGAGGCGGCCGACCAATTGGTCAACCGTCTCATCGAGGCCCACCTGCCCTCTGTGCAAGTCGCGGCTACGCCATCATAAAGCCGTCATGTTGAAGATCGGTCTCGTCGGATGCGGGTTCATGGGCCGCATGCATGCGAACGTGTATTCGACGTTGCCCGACGTGCGTCTGGACGTCGCCTATGACTCCGCCCCAGACAAGCTCTCGTCCTATTGCTCGGAGTTCGGCTGCCGGAGCTCGAACTCGTTGGAGGAGCTCCTCGCTTCCGACGTCGACGCCGTCGATATCTGCCTCCCGACGTACCTCCACGCTTCGACGACGGTCCAAGCCGCACGGGCGTCCAAGCACGTGTTCTGCGAAAAGCCGATGGCCATGACCGACGAGGAGGCGCGTTCCATGATCGCCGCTTGCGACAAGGCGGGGAAGGCCTTGATGATCGGGCACTGCATCAGGTTTTGGCCGGAATACGTCGAGCTCAAGAACATGGTCGACGACGGCCGCTACGGCCGCCTTCTCTCGGCCTCGTTCGTCCGCTACGGGGAGTTCCCCTCGTGGTCGACGGACAATTGGCTCGCGGACGAGTCCAAAGCAGGTGGCGGCGTCCTCGACATGCACATCCATGACACGGACTTCGCCCACTTCCTTTTGGGGACGCCGGACACGGTGGTCAGCTCGGGGAACATCGACGGAACGGGGCCGTGCTACGTCCACACGACGATGACGTTCGGCGAAACGGTCGTACATCTTGAAGGCGGGTGGAACCTGCCTCCCAAGACGCCGTTCCGGATGGCCTTCCGGGCCGTTTTCGAACGTGGCGCGGCGATCATGGACGGAGGCCCGTTGACCGTTTACTCTCACGACCATGAACCACGGACTCCCGAGTTCCCCAAGATGCAAGCGTCCGGTGGCGGCAACATCAGCGACTTGGGCGGCTACTACCACGAGCTCCGGTACTTCGTCGACCGCGTGGCGTCCGGCTTGCCGCTCGAGACCGTGACCCCCGAATCCTCGCGGACCAGCCTCGTCACGACGTTGTCGGAAATCGGTCAGATCAAGGCCCGTTACGCGGACCTGGCCGCAGCGATGAAGTCCTGAACCTTGATCAGGTCTTTGATTCCAGGCCCGGACTCTGTCCCGCTACAAACGTCGACCGCATAGGGCTGGACCGTCCGGACGGCCACGGCAACGTTGTCCGGAGTCAGCCCGCCTGCCAGGACGACCGGTCCGTTCCACTCAGCGACGAACGCGGCGGCGAGCCCCCAGTCTAGGGGTCGGCCCGTACCTCCCGTCCGACCCTCGTGACTCGCGTCCAACAGAACGGCTTCGACTCCCGGAGCGGTCCGGTGGGCGGATTCGAGCAGGTCTTGAAGGGTCGTCTCCGGAGCGACGGCCAGCACTTGGACGCGCCGGACGTCGGCGCGGTCGAGTCCACCTTCGAACTGTCGGGCCTGGATCAAGAACCCGGGGTCTTCGACCGGTCCCGCGACGTCGTAGACGAGCACCCGTTCGACGAACGGTCCCGCTACCGTAGCCAGGGTCCGCGCCTCGCCCTCTTCGACGAACCTCTTGCTTGCTGGATGGCGCACGAAGCCGACGGCGTCCGCGCCGGCTCCGACGGCGGCCTCGACGTCCTCGTGGCGGGTCAATCCGCAGATCTTCACCCTTACCATCCCATGACCTCTTTGACTTTGGCCCCTGGATCGAGGGCCGCACAGAAGGACGTTCCGATCAGGACGGCCCTGGCCCCCGCCTCTGAAACCCGTCGCACTTCCGAGACGTTTCGGATCGAGCTCTCGCTGACGATCGTCGCTCGGTCCGCGATTTCGGGAATCAGCAAACACGATACGTTCAAGTCTTCTTCGAAAGTTTGTAAATTTCGATTATTGATCCCGATAAGGTCCGCCCCGAGGGAAAGGGCCGTCTCGGCCTCTTCTCTCGTGTGGGCTTCGACCAAAACGTCCAGCCCCGTCTCTCGCGCCGCCCCGTAGAACTCTTGAAGTTCGCCGAGCGACAGGCCGTTGACGATCAGAAGGACCGCGTCGGCACCGATGGCACGGGTCTCGTAGACCTGTGCCAGTCGGACGGTGAAGTCCTTGCGAAGCACGGGCAAGGAGGTTGCTTCGCGAGATATTTTCAAGTTTATGATTGAACCTTGGAAAAAAGAGACGTCCGTCAAGACGCTGAGCGCGTGCGCACCGGCCTCAGCGTAAGCGCGGGCGATTTCGCCCGGATCGAAATCGGCACGGATGACGCCTCGCGAAGGACTGGCCTTTTTGACCTCGGCGATCAAAGCGACGGGACGGTCCGCGTTCCGAAGCGCCGACGCGAATCCACGGACCGGTGGCGCGTCTGCGGCCCTGGCCTTCCACTCGGCAAGGGCCGAGGCTGTCGACATGTCTTCCGTCTCGGTCCGTTTGGCCGAAAAGATCTTGTCCAGGATCGTCATCCTCCCGAAGCCTCCACCAAGCGGTCGAGCGCATGTCGGGCACGACCCGAACTTAACGAAGCGACGGCGGCACGGGCCGCTTCTTGGGTCGATCCGGCCGTACCTGCCGCCATGAGCGTGACGGCCGCGTTCGGCACGGGGGCCAAAGAGCAAGGCGCCTCGCCACCGAGCGCTTTCTTCAAGATCTCGGCGTTTTCGCCGACCGTCGTCCCTGCGTGCAGCGCGGAAGGTGACAACGCATCGGTCAGAAAGTCCGTCGGGTCGAACGTGCCTTCCTTCACGCGTCCGTCCAGCACTTCACAGTAGTCGGTCGGGGCGCAGGGAGACACCTCGTCCATGCCGTCCCGTCCGTGGACGACGAACGCCCGCTCCGTTTTGAGGAGGACGAGAGCTTCGGCCATCGGCCGGAGGAGGCTGCGGTCGTACACACCGATCAATTGCCTGGCTGCGCCCGCTGGGTTCGCTAAGGGACCGAGTTGGTTGAACACGGTCCGGACACCGAGATCCTTTCTCACCGTGGCCAAGTTCCTCATGGCCGAGTGGTGGGAGGGTGCGAAGAGGAACACGAGACCCACGTCCTTGAGCGACTTGGCGAGTTGTTCCGGATCGGCGTGCAGGTTGACGCCAAGGTGTTCCAAGACGTCCGCGCTCCCGCAATGGCTCGTGACCGACCTGTTGCCGTGCTTCGCGACCTTGGCTCCGGCGCCTGCCGCGATCAAAGCCGCCGCCGTCGAGAGGTTCCACGTCGGGGCCCCGCCGCCCGTGCCGCACGTGTCGACGAGAGCTGGGAACTCATGGGACAACGTCAAGGCCCTGTCCCGAAGGGCACCTGCCATGCCCGCCAGCTCGGAAGCCGTCGCGCCTTTCACTTGGAGAGCCACCAGGATCCCGGCCGCTTGCGCCTCGGACACGTCTCCGCCCAGGAGCCTTTCGGCCAACATTCGGGCTTCGGGCTCGAACAAATCGAGTCCGGACATCAATCGGCTCAGAAGGCTCGCCAGGGGCACGAAGCGAGATTGTACGGCATGAACCTCTGTCCTGCCTTGACCGACTCAGGCAACAAACCGTCATCGACGTGAACCAACGACCCGTGTCGGGCCCTCCTATCTTGAGAGGCACTCTTATGTCCTTCGCTCATCCCCGCCTTCAGTTTCGTGACATCGTCGTCGCCAGTGCGTCCGTCTTGGTCACGGCCGCCGTCCTCGCCCAATCTTTGGGAGGCCAAGCGCTCGAGGCTCGCGACTTTCTTCAACTCAAGCTCTTGAACCATGCGTTCAAGGCCTATCTGGAAGACAACTCGGGCCTGTACCCCATGGCCTTCGGAAAAGACTCCGCAGGCGCGTACATGTGGAGCAGTTACCACTACGTCCCGGACGATTGGCCCGACGGGCCAGGGTCTGACGGAAGTTATGCCCGTCGGATCGTCGCTTCGCCGTCCTTTTGGGCGAACGGTCTTCGCCCCTATACGGCTGGACCGATCGCGTTCGAGGCGCCTGGAATGAACCAGGTCGTGGTCGGGGCCAGTGGCGCCCACCTCGGCGCAGGCAAGCGGAAGACGCAACTGTCTTACGCTTACAACGGTCTCCTCATGTCCTACTCGGCCGGTGCCGTCGCATCGCCGGCGACCCTTCCGACCGTCTGGCACGGCCTCGGTAAGTCAAGGATCGACGGGGCCGGACTCTCGACGCCCGCGCTCAATTGCCCGACGGCAGGTCAGCCGTGCACATACTTGCCTTGGCAGTCGGGGTGCGGTTCGTGGCAGAACGGTCGGACCAGCGTCCTGTTCACCTCGCCGAACACGATCTGGGTGTACCAAAAGCGCGCCGCTTGGTTAGCTGTCGACGGACATGCCGAGCACCGTGCGCTGGGCGCCGTGATCGCACCGGACGACACGGACTATAACGTCGACCCCTTCAACCAGTACGACCCGAACGGCTTTGGGACGCTTTACTGGTGGGACGGCTGTCACCCCTGGTTGTTCCGGCCCGACCACTGACGGCGCGCGTCCAAGATCGGTGGGTAACATCCTGGACGTATGTCGGGCGAATTCCTGCCGATCTTGATCCTGGTCTGCTTCGCCTCGCTCATCTGCGCGGTGATGGTGGTCGGAAGCTACGTTCTCGGGCCGAAGAAAGTCACCCGGTTCAAGTCTTCGCCTTACGAGTGCGGCGTCGCTCCGAGGGGTGCGGCGAACGAACGGTTCCCGATCAAGTTCTATCTGGTCGCGATCCTCTTCGTCCTGTTCGACATCGAAGTCGTCTTCCTGTGGAGTTGGCTGACCGTTTTCAAGGACGCATCGACCGAGTTCCAGATTTTCAGCGCCATCGACGTCGCCGTGTACATGGCCTTCTGGATCGTGGGATACGTCTATATCCTCCGCATCGGCGCCCTGGAATGGGACGAGGCGACGAGCATCGCCCCTGAGAAGATCGGGCACGACGAACCGTCCGTGTCCGCACCGACCCAGTCCCAGGAGGCCGTAGCCTGATGGGCGCCCCGATGGTCGGTTCCGAGCGACTTGAAGCCGTCAAGCTCAGGGACGCCCTTGGCGCTTCCCTCCTGAAGGTCAAGGAATACCGAGGTGAGACGTACCTGTGCGTCGCGACCGACCGGATCGTCGACGCCGTCCGGACCTTGAAGGACGACCCGGACTTGGAGTACGCCTATTTCGCCGAGTGCGTGGGCGTCGATTACAGTACTTGGGGACACGAACGGGACATGGACGGCCGGTTCGAGGTCGTTTACAACCTGTACAGCCTGAAGCACTCGTCCCGTATCTTCGTTAAAGTTTCGGTCGACGACGGCGAGACCGTCCCGACTTTGAAAGACGTCTTCCTCGGTGCCGAATATCCCGAACGCGAAGTCCAGGACCTGTTCGGCGTCGTTTTCGAAGGGAACGGGCCCGAGCCCGGCCAGCGGTTCTTGTTGCCGGACGATTGGGCAGGGTTCCCCTTGCGGAAAGACGTCCCTCTTGGCGGTGAAGACGTCGTCTTCGCCCACGGAACGCGAGGCCCCGCGGTCGAAGACCTTCAGGCCCCTCATGCCGGCGAGAGCTTCGAAGGGCGGACAGGGACGGAAGACGTGTCCGGTCGATAAGGCCCTTTGAGACGGGCTAAGACTTTTTTTTGGGACCTTTCGAACGGTCCGACGCGCCCGGTCCGTCCGCTTATCGTGTTTCGTTCAGGAGCAAAAGCAAGCAGACTGTGCGGTCTCGAACTTGCCCGCTGCCTTCCAAACCTTTTCCGGAAAAGTTCACTGATATTCACGAATACCGGTAATTCCAGGACTTTCGACGCATAAGCGAACTGCAGTGGTCCCGTTTTTTACGGTTTCTTCGGTGACGACCGAACTCTTTGGGCCAAAACTTGCTCCTCATAGCTGTCGGACGCATTCCGTCTTTGAATCCCGGAGCCTTGACCGGCCCGAGAGGGGAAAGGGAAGGTGGACGTCAACCCATCAATCGTGAAGCCATCCATGAAACGTCGAGCATTTACCCTGATCGAGCTCCTCGTCGTAATCGCGATCATCGCGATCCTTGCGGCGATCCTCTTCCCTGTCTTCGCCCAGGCGAAGGAAGCTGCCAAGAAGACGGCCGACCTGTCGAACCATAAGCAGGTCACGCTGGCCTTCATGCAGTACCTTCCTGACAACGACGACGTCTTCCCGCTGGGCTTCGGCCTCCGCGGCGACGCCCAGTCGTGGGCCTGGAACTACAGTCAATACTTCCCGCACAACTGGCCGAGCGGAGCGGGCAGCGACGGTTCCTATGCGATCCGCGCCTACTCTTCGCCTGTCGCTTGGGCCAACACGGTCCAGCCGTACAGCAAGAGCATCCAGCTCTTCAGCGGCCCGGGCCTCCCGGTCGTTTCGGCCGGCGCGGCCAGCAACGCCGCACCGAGCACGACCGTGCCGCGCGGTAACAGCAACATGACGTACAACGGCCTGTTGCAGGGCTATGGCGCCAGCGGCGTCCAGAACCCGGCCATGCTGCCGATGGTCTGGTCCGGTCGCGGCAAGGCCAACACGGACGGCGCGGTGCTGTCCAACCCGGCGCTGCAGTGCAACGAAGCCAACCTTCCTTGCACGTACGTGCCATACACCGCGGCGTGCGCTTCGACCAAGAACGGTCAGCAGAGCGCGATGTTCGTGGTCAGCGGTTCGCTGTGGGTCTATGGCAAGGGCGCCAACATGGCGTTCACCGACGGCCACTCGAAGTTCCGCACCCTCGGCGCGATCCTCGCCCCGAAGGACACGGACGCCAAGACCGACCCGTACACTCAGTACGACACCAACGGGTTCGGAGCCTCCTACTGGTGGGACGGCTGCCACGCTTGGCTGTTCCGCCCGGACTATAACTTCAACCAGTAAGTCCGGAGACTGGGCCTGGTCGGAGCTTTCGGGCTCCGGCCGGGTCTGGACAACTTCATACGACGGCGAAGCTCCCTTGCTTTGAACCTGATTGAGCGCTGACCGCTCCGAGTTCCCGGTTTTTATGACAAATCGCGGGAACAATCGGTGCGTTCCAGCGATCTTTGTGGTATCAAGTGAGACAGGGCGCGTTCCGCGCGGGAGACCGCACGGGATCCGACCCCGCTTGAAAATCCTCAAGTGAGTGAAGCAATTATGAAACGCCGTGCGTTTACGCTCATCGAGCTTCTGGTCGTGATCGCGATCATCGCGATCCTTGCGGCCATCCTGTTCCCTGTCTTCGCCCAAGCCAAAGAGGCCGCGAAGAAGACGGCGGACTTGTCCAACCACAAGCAGGTCACCCTTGCGTTCATGCAATACCTGCCTGACAACGACGACGTGTTCCCGCTCGGCTTCGGCCCGCGGGGCGACGCCCAGCCGTGGGCCTGGAACTATAACCAGTACTTCCCGCACAACTGGCCTTCGGGAGCAGGCGGCGACGGTTCGTACGCGATCCGTGCGTACACCTCCCCCAGCGCTTGGGCCAACACGATCCAGCCGTATACCAAGAACATCCAGATGTTCAGCGGCCCCGGCCTGCCGATCGTCTCCGGCGGTGCGGTCAGCAACGCCGCCCCGGGCACCGTTCCTAAGGGTACGACCGCGATGACGTACAACGGCCTTCTCATGGCCTATGGCGCCAGCGGCGTCCAGAACCCTGCGATGCTGCCGATGGCCTGGTCCGGTCGCGGCAAGGCCAACGTGGACGGTGCGATCCTTTCGAACCCGGCCCTGCAGTGCAACGAAGCCAACAAGCCGTGCAGCTACGTGCCGTGGAAGTCGGGTTGCGCCAGCACTCGGAACGGCGAGCAGAGCGCGATGTTCACGCTCAGCGGTTCGCTCTGGGTCTACGGCAAGGGCGCCAACATGGCGTTCACCGACGGTCACGCGAAGTTCCGCACCCTCGGCGCGGTCCTCTCTCCGAAGGACACGGACTACAAGACCGACCCCTACACCGGCTATGACGCCACGGGCATCCCGGGCTTCTACTGGTGGGACGGTTGCCACGCTTGGCTGTTCCGCCCAGACTACAACTTCAACAACTAATATAATGTTGAAGGCGGGAGGGCTCGGTGACCGTCTCGGTTGCCGGGCCTGACCGTTTTAGGACACAATTCCAAAGACGGAACTTATCGAAGGAACCTCATGAAGAGACTCATCCTGCTGGCGTTCGCCGGCTTCTTGACCCTCGTCGTCATCGGTTGCGACCAAGCGACCGCCCCGCCTGCTTCGGACTCCGGTAAGGGTTCGTCCGGCGCCAAGCTGCCGCCGGGAGCGCAAGGCAACGCGAACGGCGACATGCCGAAGACCGCAACACCGGAGTGAACCTGATCAGAACGTCCGCACCGTCGGTCCTTCTGACGGTCGTGGCGGCCCTTTCTGCAGGCGGCTGCGGGCCGTCCCAGGAAGAGGCGATCATCGCCAAGAACCGCGCCCGACCCAAGCCGGGTTGGGTGCGGCTCGTCAATTTTTCGTCGAGGCCGCTCGAACTCTGGATGGACAACCGTCCGTCGTCAGGGTCCGTCGCGGCGGGTGCAGCCTCTGGCTATTCCGGCACCAGCCCGAAGGCGCACAAGTTCGTCTTGAAATCGGGCGACACGGAAGTCTTGACCGGCGAAGTCGAAGCCCAATCCGATCTGGGGACCTCGGTGGTCGTCACCGACCAAGGCGGAAAGGTCGCTTTCAAGACGGCCGTCGGCGAACCCAGGATCATTCCCAAAGGCTCGAACAAACTCGTCGTTTTCGACCTCACCGGTAAAGCCGCAGGGTTCGAGGTCAAAGACGAGAACGGCATGACCATCGGCGTCGTCCCGGGCGGACTGTCACAGCCCGGTGAACCGATGACCCTCGAAGCGAACTTCCGGCTCGTGTCCGGCGGCAAGACCTTGGCCACGGCCCAAGTCTTCAACCCGATGGAAGCCAACACCGGTTTCATCCTTCCCGGTTCACCGACCCGGTTCGTCATTTTCGGCAACTCGCCGAAGACCGAACCTCTGAAGACGTCGGACTTCAACTGAAGCCGGGCCCGTCGGCGCTTAAGACTCCCGCCCCCCTCGACCCCGGGCGGGGGTACGATCTGGCAAGCCCGATGAGCACCCACACCTTCATCCCCAGCACCGAGACCGTGTTCGAACGGACGGGCGAAAACACGATGATCGTGAACATGGGGCCCCAACACCCGAGCACCCATGGCGTGCTCCGCGTGATCCTCGAACTCGAAGGCGAAACGATCGTCAGGGCCAAAAACGTCATCGGTTACCTCCACACGGGGATGGAGAAGGAAGCGGAGAGCCAGACCTACCAGAAGTGCGTGGTCATGACCGACCGCATGGACTATCTCAACGCGAACGGCAACAACCTCGCTCACGCCCTCGCCGTCGAGAAACTCTTGGGGATCGAAATCCCTCGCCGGGGCTCTTATCTCAGGGTCGTCCTCGCTGAACTGAGCCGCGTCGCGAGCCACCTTGTCTGGTTGGGGACTCACGCCCTTGACCTTGGCGCCATGACGCCCTTCTTCTACGTCATGCAACAACGGGAGCTGATCCTCGACCTGTTCGAGATGTTCAGCGGCGTCCGGATGATGCCGTCCTGGATCGTGCCGGGCGGATTGAGGGGCGACGCGCCGGAAGGGTTCGAGACCCGGCTCCGCACGTTCTTGGCCGGCTTCCTGAGCGAACTGGAAGTGGTCGAGAACCTCTTGGCCGAGAACGCGATCTGGAAGGAGAGGACCCAAAACGTCGGGATCCTCACGGCAAAGGAGACCTTGGAACTGGGCTGTTCGGGCCCGATCGCCCGGGCCAGCGGCGTCGAGTGGGACCTCCGTAAGAGCAGTCCGTACTGTTGCTACGACGAGTTCGACTTTCAGATCCCGGTGGGCGAAGTCGGGGACGTTTATGACCGCTTCCTCGTCCGCATCGCCGAAATGAAGGAGTCGGTCAAGATCATCACTCAAGCGATCGACGGCCTTCCCGAAGGGCCTTGGAACTCTTCGGACCGGAAGGTCGTGCCGCCCGCCAGGGCCGAGCTCGACAGTTCCATGGAAGCGGTGATCCACCACTTCAAGCTGTGGACCGAGGGATACCGCCCGCCGGTCGGCGAAGCTTATGCCGGAGTCGAAGGCAGTAAAGGCGAACTGGGCTTCTACATCGTCAGCGACGGCACGAACAGGCCATACCGGTGGCACGAACGCCCGTCCAGCTTTATGAACCTGAAGGCGCTCGAAGTGCTGGCCGAAGGCAAGTTGATCGCCGACCTGATCGCCATCATCGGTTCGATCGACATCGTGCTCGGCGAAATCGACCGCTGAGGGATTCTGGACACTGTCGACTATAATGGAAGGCGATGCGCCGCGCCTTCACGCTGATCGAACTCCTTGTCGTGATCGCGATCATCGCCATTCTGGCGGGGATCCTGTTCCCCGTTTTCGTCCAAGCGAAAGAAGCCGCCCGTAAGACGACGGGCATCAACAACGTCAAGCAGGTCGCGCTCGCGACGGTCGGCTACACGGTGGACTGGGACGACACCTACCCGATCATGCAACGCGTCCAGGCGAACGGCGTCGTCCGCTATTACGAGTCGATCGGACTTCCCGCGGGATGGGACTTCAACGGCCAGTTCCGGGACATGGACAACGTCGCCTGGGTCAATTCGGTCCAACCGTACTTGAAGAACTATGCCGTCATGACCCTGAACGGCCAGAACGTCTGGTCGTACAAGGACACCCGCTACGCGAACGCCACCCAGCCCTTCTTCAACGGCTCGGTCTCTTTGAACGGGGTCCTCGCCTCGTATCCGGCGACCGGCGTCGCCAGCCCGTCGAAGCTGACGCTCGTCTGGTTCGGGAACATGAAGGAAGAGATCCGGGGGTACGTGTACACGAACCCGCTCCTGATCTGTAGCCGGATGCCCTGCACGTTCAAAGGCGCGAACACGTTCGGTGACCGCAGCGACTACACCTATGGGTACCTGCGCGGCGACATGCCTCAGAACGAAACGGGTTGGGTCGTCGGACGGGGCATGCCGATGGTGGCGTGCGACGCCCACGTCAAATTCGTACCCTTGAACCCGGGCGGCGCCGAGACCAAACCCGGCGAGATGGTCCGGTCGTACGACCACCCGACAATGGCTTTCGGGAAGAACGGGATGTTGAAGTCCTTCCACACGTGCAAGGACACGCCGACCTCCCACGCCTACTTGAGTTTCTTCCGTCCGGACTCCGAATTCGACTACAACTTCGGTCAGGACGTCCTCTGCCACTGAGCGGTACACTCGAAGGGCGATGTCCGACGTTGTCACGCTCAGCCCTGAACGACCGAAAGCCCCCAGGCCCGAGGAACTGGAGCTGAAGTTCGGCCAACGGGCGTGCGAGGAACTCGAGAAGCTCAAGGGACACTATCCCGACTTGAAGAGCTGCATCCTTCCCTGCCTCTGGATCGCCCAGCGCGAGTACGGCGGATGGCTGCCCCCGGCCGCCGTCGCCGAGGTCGCCCACCGGCTCGGACGCAGTTTTGCAGAAGTCGAGGGCGTGGCCACGTTCTATTCGATGTACAACACCGACCATCTGCCGGGACGCCATCTCATCGAAGTCTGCACTTGCCTGTCCTGCCATTTGTGCGGGGCTTACCGGATCGTCGACCACCTCGAGGACCGGTTGGGCGTCAAGCTGGGCGAGACGACCCCGGACGGCGTGTTCACGATCCATGAGGTCGAGTGCCTGGACGCGTGCGACCGCGCCCCGCTCCTCCAGGTCGGCGACCGTTATGTCGGGCCGGTGACTCCGGAGTCCGTCGACGCGCTGCTCGACGAGTTGAGGGGTCGGGAAGACTCGACGGTGGTCCAACTCGCGGACTCCGTCGTCCAAGTCCACCTCGACAGATAAGCAGTTCGGAAACCTGACAATTCGAACCTAAGGTTCCCGGCCGACGAGAAATCAAGCCCCGTATAAATACGGGAAATGAAACAATTGGCCCGTATTGTGTGTCATTATGGTTGAGGAGGTTTCTCCCATAACATGCGACGCAATGCATTTACTCTCATCGAGCTTCTGGTCGTAATCGCGATCATCGCGATTCTCGCGGCCATCCTCTTCCCGGTCTTTGCCCAGGCTAAGATCGCGGCGAAGAAAACGGCGAGCATCAGCAATCAGAAGCAGTACAACACGGCCGTCCACATGTACCTCACGGACAACGAGGACGTCTGCCCGATCATCCAGTACAACAACACGTACGACGTCCGTGCGGGCGACCAGGCGATCGGCACGATCGTCAACCCGTACATGAAGAACCAGGACATCTGGGCCGACCCGAACAGCCCGATCGGTCGACAGGAGCGCATCCTCAAGGACATGCTCGACCCGACCACCTGGACCGAGCCGACCAAGACGCAGCAGATCCTGTTCAACTTGGCGATCAAGAACGACTACGGCTACAACACGCAGTACTTCAGCGTGATGGGCGCGAACTGCCCTGAGAACGGCGTCACCCTGCCGTTCAAGGCGTTCGGTACGAACCACACCGCCGTCGGCGACCCGGGCAACACCCTGATGTTCGTCAACTCGCTGTGGGACCGCTCTGGCAACGCCGTCGTCGGCGGTGGCAACTGGGGCCTCGACGCTCCGTGCCGCCAGTACAAGGATCCGAACACGGGCGTCATCAAGGACACCTTCCCGGCCCTCCAGGGCGGCTGTACGGGTCGCTGGTGGTGGGGCGGCTGGAACCCGGGCACCACGGGTTGGAACGAGTTCGGCGGCGCTTGGCCCTATCACGCCGGTAAGGCCGTCGTCGGCTTCTCGGACAGCCACGCCAAGGTCCTCTCGATGTCTCAGGTCGCTCGCGGCTGTGACGTCAAGACGGGTTGGGGCGGCTACGTGTTCGACCGCGCTCAGTACATCTGGGACCTGGACAACTAAGATCACATGCTGAGAAACCTGTTAGCCCTTTGCCTTGCAGCAGCCCTGACCGGGCTGCTCGCAGGGTGCGGTTCCGGTGAGACTTCGTCGAGCGATCTGAAAACGGAAAACGATCAGATCAAGAAGCAGAGCGTAGACCAGGGCCAAGTGGCCCCCATCAACGACACCGTCCAAATGGGTGGGCCAGGTGGCAGCGGCGGCGGATCCAACATCATGCCGAAAGGCGTGAGGGACAAGAAGTAAGTCCCGGTCCGGCGCGAAACAGAGGCGGCGGCTTCCGAAAGGAAGCCGCCGCCTTTCTTCGTACGGGGCTCCAGGTAGACTGCACGGCTGAAATGGCCGAATACCGCCTCCTGTTCGAGCACGCTCACGATGACGCTTATCGCACGCTCGGAGGGTACATGGCCAAAGGCGGATACTCCGGCCTGAAGAAGGCCCTGAAGTCCGACCGTCAAGCCGTCATCGACCAGGTCAAAGCGAGCGGGCTTCGCGGTCGCGGGGGAGCCGGATTCCCCACGTGGATCAAATGGAACGGGATCGAAAAGGACAAGACCCGCGAGCACTACCTCGTCTGCAACGCTGACGAAGGTGAGCCGGGGACTTTCAAGGACAAGGAGCTGATGGAGCGGACGCCGTTCCTCCTCGTCGAGGGCATGACGATCGCGGCCCATGCGACGCAGGCCGCCGTCGGATACATCTACATCAGGGGCGAGTTCGTCGACGCGGCCAAGGCGCTAAGGGCCGCCATCGACGAGGCGTACGCCAACGGCTATCTCGGAAAGAACATCCTCGGAAGCGGCCTGGACTTCGACCTCTATCTCCATATGGGCGCCGGCAGCTACGAGTGCGGTGAAGAAAGCGCCCTCATGTCGAGCCTTATGGGCGAACGGGGCATGCCAAGGCTCAAGTTCCCCCACGCACCGCTACCGACCGTTGCCGGCCTATGGGACAAACCGACGATCATCAATAACGTCGAAACGTATAGCTGTGCACCATTCATCTTAGACAAAGGCGGTGAATGGTACGCCACGCTCGGAGCGTCGACGAAGAACTCTCGAGGAACCAAGATCTTTTCGGTCAGCGGTCACGTCGCCAAGCCCGGCAACTTCGAGATCGAATTCGGCACGACGCTGATGGAACTGCTCGAACTGGCAGGTGGGATGAAGGGCGGCAAGCTCAAGGCCTGCGTCCCCGGAGGATCCAGCGTCCCGATCATCAACGCCGAGGCGTGCGAGAAAGCCGTCCTTGGATACGAAGAAATGGCGGAGGTCAAATCCATGGTCGGATCCGGCGGCTGCATGTTCCTCAACGAGCACACGTGCATCGTCGGTTTCACCTGGAGGACCGCCCAGTTCTACGCTAACGAAAGTTGCGGCAAGTGCACCCCGTGCCGCGAAGGGACGAAGTGGATGCTCCAGATCCTCGACCGGATCGTCCGCGGTCAGGGCCAACCTGGTGACGCCGAACTGCTGGTCGACATTACGAAGCAGATCGACGGACGCTCGTTCTGCGGCCTGGGCGATGCAGCCGCGTGGCCCGTCGCCGCCGCGATCCGCGTCTTCCCCGAGGAGTTCGAGTACTACATCAAGAACGGACGTTCGATGGTGGATTCCCCCGAAGCCCGAGCCCTGGCTCCACGGCACCTTCAAGCGGCATACTCCGCATAAAGCGGCCGGGGCCTGAACTGTAAACCGTGCGGGGTAAGATAGAGACCCGCCCGGACGTAGCTCAGTGGATAGAGCGCCTCCCTCCGGAGGAGGAAGTCGGGGGTTCGAATCCCTTCGTCCGGGCCACTTCCTAAAATCCCTTCGTCAACGCGAAGTAGAAGGCGTCCGAAATCTTCTGATAGCCCGACTTGTTCGGATGATAATGATCGGACAAGTCCCTGGAAGGGTTGAAGGACGTATACGTATCGGCGAAGGCGATGGGATATCCGGCCCGCTTACGAGCCGCCACGACGTCCTTGACGACGCTGAAGCACACGGCTTCCGACCACGCTTTGCCCGTATAACCGTTGTCCGACTTCGGAACGGCCCCGAGCACGACTTTGATGCTTCGGTCGTACGAGTAGATCACGTTCAGCAATCGGTTGTACTTGAGCACCCAATCCGTACGGGTGACCCAAATGTCGTCGTTCGTTCCCGCCATCAGGAGGACGACGCTCGGATCGTGCTTCCTCAGCCAATCGGCCAGCTTCCCTGCCTGAGGCTCGCTCTTCCGTCCGTTCAAGAGTTCGGTCAGGTTCCAACCGCCGTGCCCTTCGTGGGCCGGGTAGACCATCCCCGTCGAATTGTCCGTCCTGGCACCGACGAACCGGAAGTCGTACGACCCTGACCGCAGCCGTTGTTCAAGGATGCCGCGGTACCCGCCGGCCGAGCCTGCGCCCTGGGTGATCGAATCTCCGACGGTCAAGACCCGCCCGAGCGTCGGACGGCTGGGCCGACCGTACTGGGCGGCGGCAAGGCACGCGACCGTGGCGGCAACAAGGACAAAGGCGGAGCGGACGAGACCCATAAGCGACTTCCCTACGAAGATCATCGGGCCCAGGTCCCGCCAGTAAACTGTAGGGATTACGGGAATCACACCGCACGTTCCGGCACTAGGGGTCGAACTCGGTCCAGAACAACTGGCCGTGTTGACCGACCTCGCCCAAGGCCCTCAGGGCCGTTTCGTCTTCGTGACGGGCCGCGCAGGCACCGGAAAGTCGACGTTGCTGCGAAGGTTCGTCGAGGAAACGTCGTTGCACACGGTCGTTCTGGCACCGACCGGGCTCGCCGCAGTCCAGATCGGCGGCCAAACCCTGCACAGCTTTTTCGCACTGCCGCTTGGCCCGTTGACCAGCGACCCCGAGTGCGTGACGGTGTTCCGCAGAGGGCATCCGAAACGGCGGCTGATCGAAAAGATGCAGTGCCTCGTCATCGACGAGGTCTCGATGGTCCGCGCCGACGTTTTGGAAGCGGTCGACTTTTCCCTTCGGGCCAATTCGGACCGGTTCGATCTTCCGTTCGGGGGCAAAACGATCGTCGCCTTTGGCGACATCCGCCAATTGGAGCCTGTCGTGACCCGAGGCGGCGACGAAGCCATGATCGCCGACCGGTTCGAGAGCCCCTTCTTCTTCGACGCGCCGTGCCTACGGGAATCCGGGATCGACGTATGGCAGCTCGAAACCGTCTACCGCCAACAGGACCCCGAGTTCCTGTGGGCGCTCGAGCAGGTCAGGACCGGAGCCACGTCGGAGCTGTCGTACTTCAACGATCGCGTCGGCGCCGGCCTCGACCATCCGAACACTGTGACCTTGACCGCGACGAACGCTAAGGCCGACGCGATCAACCGCAGTCGGTTAGCCGCCCTTCCAGGCGCCGCCCGGACGTTCCGCGCCGAGGCGACCGGGACGTTCGAGCGGGACTTCCCCACCGATCCCTTGCTGCAATTGAAGCCCGGAGCCCAAGTCATGTTCGTCAAGAACGGCCGTGAGTGGGCGAACGGGACGTTGGGGAGCGTCGCGGCACTGGGCGAGGGCACGGTGACCGTACGGCTCCATGACGGTTCCATGGTCGAAGCCGAGGCGGAAAACTGGGAAAAGACCCGCTACACCTGGAACGCCGACTCGCAACGCGTCGGAAAGGAAGTCGTCGGGACGTACACGCAGATCCCGCTCCGTTTGGCCTGGGCCGTCACCGTTCACAAGTGTCAGGGCCTGACCCTGGACAGCGCCGTCGTCGACTTGGACACTCGGGCCTTCGCCCACGGTCAAGTCTATGTCGCTTTGAGCCGCTGTCGGACGATCGAAGGTCTGTCCTTGACAAGGGCCGTCCTGCCCGAGGACATCGTCCTCCACCCTCGGGTCGCTGAGTTCGAAGCCAAAGCGAAGCTAGGCTAACGGGCCCAACCGTGCCCGAAGGAGGCGGCAATCTAGACGTCAACCATGTCGAACGTGACGGCGGCGTTCCAGTCGCTCAGGGAAAGCTGGCAACGCGGCGTCCTGAGCTCCCTTGGCGTCGCGGTCGCGTCGATCGCCGTCCTTCTTTTGGTCAGTATCGGACTCGGCGTCGAGAAGGACGTCCGGTCGCAAGTGGACGATCTGGGTGTCAACGTCCTGGTCGCCGTCCCCGGACACGTGAGCATGGCCTCCGGGTTCAATCCCAACCTGGGCGGCCAGAGTTGGTTCACGGAGGACCTTGTCGGTCAGGTCCGTAGCGTCGCCGGCGTCGAACGTGCGGGCATCCTCACGTTTGCGGGAGGCGGAGTCCGCTATCAAGGGAAGGACGCTTATCCCCTCGTCATCGCGTGCACGTCCGACTGGTTCTCGATCCACCGCGTCGAGCTTTCGGAGGGCGCGACGTTCACCCACCCCGACGAAGAGAACGCACTGTGCGTACTGGGAGGCGCCGCCAAAGAGACGTTGATCGGATCCGGCCCCGCCGTCGGAAAGTCCGTCGAGATCAATGGACGGCCGTTCAAGATCGTGGGCGTGACAAAGGAGAAGCTCGCCGGACAGTCCATGTTCGCCATGCAGAGCTTTCAAAACGTCGCGTACATCCCTTATCGCGCTTTGAAGAAGCAAAGCCCGAACGTCCAGATCGACCGTATCGTCATGTCGAGCTCACCGGAGGCTGAACCCAAGGCTCTCGTGAAGGGCGTGGAGTCGGTGCTCGCCCGATCGCTCGACCCGCAGCAGTTCAGTGTCCTGACCCAAGAGGACCTCTTGGGTCTGATCTATCAGGTTATCGGCATCCTCGGAACATTGGTCGTCGGCCTGACCAGCATAGGCCTCTTCATCGGTGGGGTCGGGATCATGACGGTCATGCTGATGTCGGTCAACGAACGGCGGAAAGAGATCGGCGTCCGTATGGCCGTCGGTGCCCGGCGATCGGACGTTTTTTGGCAGTTCCTGGTCGAGGCGGCGACGATCGGACTCGCGGGCGTCCTTTCCGGATTGGCCGTCAGCGCGGTCGCAGTATGGGCCCTCGCCACGTTCACGAACATCAAGCCTTTGATGACTCCGGGAACCGTCCTGACCGCCTTCGCCATGGGACTCGGGCTGGGTTGCTTGTTCGGGATCCTGCCCGCCGGTCGTGCGGCGAAGCAAGATCCCGTGGTCTCCCTAAGGAACGAATGAGACGTCAGGCGATCTCGGCGCCGGGCTCTTCGCCCGTGTAGTCGTCCGAGACCGTCATGTGTCCGGATTCCTCGGCCTTGATGACGGCCTTCAACGACGCGATCGCGACTTCGATGTGTTTCGGCCCCGGCTCCGCGGTCGTGATGAGCTGTGTCATGAGGCCGGGCTTCAAGATCACGTTGACCCATCTCTGGTCGCGGGCCTTGCCGGCGAGGCGGATGACTTCGTAGCTGATGCCGGCCAGAACGGGAAGCACGACCAGTTGCAGGGGTACCCGGCTCAGGGCGATCTTCCATGAGGGCGAGTCGGCCGGTACGAACAGGTCGCGCGGGATCAGAGGGAACACGAGAAAGGCGATGGCCGTGATGATGATCAGGAAGTTCGTGCCGCACCGAGGATGAAGCCGCGTCTGGGCGGCACAGTTCTCTGGCGTGAGCTCCTGCCTGTGCTCGATCGTGTTGATCGCTTTGTGCTCGGCCCCGTGGTAACGGAAGAGCTCCATCGTCGTCGGGAACCTTGAAATCAGGACGAGGAACCCGATGAAGAAGACGACCTTGATGACCTCGGCGATATAGTTCGTGCCGGTGAGGTGCAGGTTTTTGTCGGGTTGGTTCGTCGCCCATCGGACCAGGTACTCGGCGATGAACTCCGGCGTCGCCCTGAAAATGACGAACTGAAGCAAGAGCCCTCCCACGACGGCAGCGACGATGAGGGCGTTTTCTACGGTCTTGGAAACGGGTTTGCCTTGCGGAGTCCCGTCGGAAAGGTCGGCCCGGGTCTGGACGTCGGCCGACCAGTTCATCGCTTTGTATCCGAGGACAGACGTGTCGAGTAACGCCAAAGTCCCCCGCAGGAACGGCAGTTTCAGCCATTTCTGACGGCCGAGCCACGTCGACTCGAGCGCCTCCGTCTTGATGACGATGTTGCCGTTGGGCGCCCGGCACGCCACCGCGTAATGGTGCGGGGAGCGCATCATCACCCCTTCCACGACGGCCAGCCCGCCGAACGTCAGATATTCGCTTTTGGTGGGGTCGATCGCTCCTGCGTCGCCGTTCGGCATCGGTCGAGGAGTGTACCTGCGGGCCGACCGAAGGCCCGGAAGGCCGCCTTCACCTAGCTTTTCTACGATTTCGTCCTAAATTCGGCCCAAGGCGAGAACAAATGGCCCGGTTCTTAGGTCTAATCACTAAGCCGAACGGCTAAGGAGCAGACAACTGATGGGACAACCCGACAGGTTGGAGCTCACCGAAGACGAGGCCTATGCTCTGCTTTCGCTCTGTATGACGAGCGATATGGCGCTGGATCCTCAATCGGAGCAGGCGATGCGAAAGCTAGCCGAGTTCTGTAAATCGCATAAGAACGCAAAAAGCAATCATACAAAACCGATGATCGGTGGGTTCTGCGAGGCGGGTTAATCCCGCCTCAACCATTTTTAACCCCCTGCATCCGCGTTGCCTTCGCGTTCGGACAGGCGTCAGAATGCGCTCACGATGTCCGACCATGCCCCGCAGCGGCGCGGATTCCTCGACATGACGGGCTACCAGTGGACGGTGCTGTTCGCGGCATGGCTCGGCTGGGGTTTCGACGTCTTCGACGGCCTCCTCTTCAATTACGTCGCCCCGAACTGCGTCCCGACCCTTCTCGGGCTCAAAATCGGGTCGCCGGAGGCCGGTGTCGAGACCATTCGATGGGTCGGGATCTTGACCGCCGTCCTCCTGGTCTTCTGGGCGGTCGGAGGCATCGTCTTCGGCAGGGTGTGCGATCGGATCGGCCGGACCAGGACGCTGCTCCTCACCATGACGCTTTATGCGCTCGGTACGGCGGCGTGCGCTTTCGCACCCAACATTTGGGTCTTGATCCTCTGCCGGATCGTGGCCGCCTTAGGGATCGGAGGCGAATGGGCGGCAGGGGCGGCGATGGTGGCCGAAGTCGTCCCTGAAAAGCGCCGGGTCGAAGCCGGAGCCCTTTTGTACACGTCGGCACCGATGGGTCTGTTCTTGGCCCAGTTCGTCGACCAAACGATTTCCGGCAACCTCTTGAAAGGAGACCCGACCGTCTCGTGGCGGTGGGTGTTCCTGTGCGGGCTCGTACCGGCCGCCGTCGCCCTCCTCGTCCGAGTGTGGGTGAAGGAACCTGAACGGTGGAAAGCACTGGGAGAAGCGGCCCATCCGAAGATCAGCGAACTCTTCCGGCCTGAGAACCGACCTTTGACCGTCAGTGGGCTCGCCATGGCGATCGTCGCCCTCATCCTCTGGTGGACGAACAACGCCTTCATGCCGACGATCGCCAGCGGCCTGGCCGCGATCGAAGCCCAAGCCCGCGGACTGGAGGCGACGGCGGCGAACGTCCTCAAGGTCGCCTGGAGGACGGAAGCTGCGACGTGGTTCAACTTGGGCGGCCTTGTCGGAACCTTGTTGACGATCCCCATCGCGAAACACTTCGGCCGGAAGCCGATGTTCGCGGTCTACCTCGCCGCATCTGCCGCCTCGGTCTTCCTGACGTTCGGCCCTCCGTGGCCCGCCGAAGTCCGATTGCGGCTCTATGGTCTCGTCGGCCTCAGCGTTTTCGGTATGTTCGGTAGCTTCACCTACTACTTACCAGAGCTCTTCCCGACCCGGCTCCGCGGAACTGGGGCAGGATTCTGCTACAACGCGGGGCGCTTCGTGACGGCGGCCGGTGCGATCGGGGTCAGCATCGTGGCGAGCCAGGGGGCCAAGGCCCTTGAACTCGTGCTCACCATCCTGAGTTGGACGTCGGTGGTCGCCCTGCTCGGCTTGCTCGCCTTGCCCCTTGTCATTGAGACTAAAGGGAAGGAACTTCTCGACTGATTCCAAACGACGAGGCCCCGGACCGTCGGATCCGGGGCCTCGCCACCGTTATGAACGGGCTTACTGTCCGCCCTTTTTCGCTTTCTTGAACTTTTCGAGACGGTCGCGGAGCTCTTCCTTCGTTTCAGCGTCCAACCCCCGGGCCGTGTCCAGAAGCTTGACGGCCTTTTCTTGGGTCGTGATCGCTTTGTCGATGTTCCCGCCCTTGAAGTAGCAGTAAGCAAGAGTGTCGAGGATGGTCGGATCTGCGCTCTTCGAAAGTTCGACCGCGCGTTCCGCGATCTTGACGGCGAGCTTGTAGTCCGCCTTCTTGTAATTGATCTCGTCGTCGACCAGGTACCAGGCCACGTTGTTCAGGCTCATCGCCTGATCCTTGATCAGGCCTTCCGAAAGCTTCTTCGCATAAGCGTTCGTGTCCGTAGAGCCCGTGCGGGCCATCAGCTCCAGCTTCAGTTCGCCGAGCATCTTCTCGCTCGACGGGGTCTCCTTGATGGCGGCGTCGAGTTCGGCCAGGGCACCTTTCGTGTCCCCGTTCTGCATCATTTCGGAGTACTTCTGCATGTGCGCCATGACCTTCTGGCGCTCGTCGGCTTCGCGTTCTTGGGCCTGGACAGCGGCATTGGCGTCGAACTTGCCCGCCACGACGTCGGCGAGGACGTCGCCCATTTCCATCGGATGGCCGATCCACGCGATCTTCGAGTCCTTACCCACCACGAACGCGGTCGGAATGCCCTCCTGCTTGGCCGCCTCCATCCAGTTTTTGGCCATGAACGCCGCCGACCCGTCGACCGCGACGTTGTAGTCCATTTTCGACCCCATGTCTGCGACGAACTTCTTCACAGCGTCCAGGTTGTCGGCGGGCCGCTCGAAGGAGTCGACGCCGATGAACGTCACGTCCTTGTGCTTCTTCGCCAGTTCGGTCAAATGCGGAATGGACTCGCGGCAGGGGCCGCACCAGGTCGCCCAAAACTCGACGACATAGACCTTTCCGGACTCGAACCCCTTGACGGGCTGACCTTTGACCCAGGTCGCGACTTTAAGTTCGGGGGCCTTGCTACCGACCTTCAGGTCTTGCGCGACGGCCATGGCGGAAAGAAGACCGGCCGCCGCAAGGGCGCCGATGATCCGAAGGGACGGGATCGGTTTCATAGTGACCACTCGTTGAGAACGTCTGATTGTGGACGGTCTTCTGGTTAGACGCTCGGTCCAGCCTCAAAAGTGCCGCAAGAGGCCTATGGCACCGGTTGGAGGAGGAACGAGCCCTTCTGCGCTTTCCACTTCGTCAACGTGAGCTTGAGCCGACCGGCCTTGATCGCCGGGTCTTTGGCCGCCATCTCGTCGATCTTGGAGCGCTCCATGTCCTTGAAGACGAAGATGCCCCGCAAGGTGCCGTCCTCCATCATTGGGCCGGCGATCAAAAGGGCGCCGGACTTGGCCATCGACGTGATGTTCGCCATATGGCCCGCTTGGACCGTCTTCGCCTCTTCGTCCGAAATCTTGGGCACATCGGCGGGCCGCTCGAGCGTCCCGAACCAGAAGTCGTCGAGGTCCATGAACGCGGTCCCCTTCTTTACGTAGTTCTTGGCGAAGAACCAGGTGTGCGTCTCGAGCTTCAGTCGACCGGCTTTGATCCACGGGTCGTCGGCCAACATCTCTTCTGCTTCTTTCGCTGTCTCGACGTCGAGGACGACAAGCCCTTTCCGCTTGCCCGGCTCTGCGAACGGGCCGACGACGAGCGCCTTTCGCGACGACCACAACCGTTCCAGGTTCTTGAGGTGGCCGGCTTGAAGCTCTTCGGGGTCGCCGACCTTGGGCCATTGTCCGTCCGGTTCGATAAGGAACACGAGCTGACCCTTGCCCATCTTGACCTCCGGGAGGTCTTGTTGCACCGAAAGGGAAAGGGCGAGGAACGGCAAGATCATGTGCCGATTATCCCATAGCCGCTAACGGACGTTAAAGTACTGCGCTTCGGGGTGGTGGACGATGATCGCGCTCGTCGACTGTTCGGGGACGAGCATCCACTCCTCGCTCAGTTCGATCCCGATGTCGGCAGGCTCTAAGAGGTCCATGAGTTGCCTCTGGTCTTCAAGGTTCGGACACGCGGGGTATCCGAACGAGTAGCGGGCTCCTTGGTAGCGGGCGCTAAAGAGGAGCCGGAGCTCCTCCGGCTCTTGGCCGTCGATCCCGGTCTCGTGGCGGATCTGTCGGTGCCAGTACTCGGCCAAGGCCTCGGCCGTCTCCACGCCCATCCCGTGCGTGTAGAGGTACTCCTGGAAGTCGCCTTCTTGAAACTGCTTCCGTTCCAGTTCGCTGACACCCGGTCCGACGGTCACGATGTGGAACGCGGCCACGTCCATGACGCCACTGTCGACGCTCTTGAAGAAGTCGCTGATGCACAGTCGCCGTCCGTCCCGTTGCCGAGGGAACGTGAAGCGGCACCGCTCGGTCCTCTGGTCGTCCTGATAGACGATCAGGTCGTTCCCTTGGCTCTGAGCCCAGAAGTAACCCCACTTTACGGCGGGACGGAGCACCGAGGCCAGTTCTCTTTGCTTCCGCTCGAAGACGGGGCGGACGTTCTCTTCGAGCCAAGCGGCGAATTCGGGGTTCGACATCCCGTCAGGTCGCCGGTACTGCCATTGACCTCGCCATAAGGCGACGGTGTTGATGTACTTGTACAGCTCGAAGAGGTCGAACCGGGTCGTCCTTTTCGCACCGTAGAACGGAAGCGTCGGAACGGGTGCGTCTTCGGACACGTCGCTGCGCGTCCCGTCGAACACGTACAGGGCGGGGTCGACCGTCCCGACGCGGTGGCTCGACGTCCTTGCAACCGCATCCTCGTCGGGGCCTTCAGGCATGGGTCCGTCCGAACCGATCTGCTCCATGAGGCGAAGCCCTTCGAACGCGTCTTGAGCGTAGAACACGGTCCCTGCATAAACCTGGCGCAGATCCTGCTCGACGTAGGCCCTGGTCAAAGCTGCGCCTCCGAGGATGACCGGATACTGGGAGAGTCCACGATCGTTCATTTCCAGCAGGTTGTCCCTCATGACGATCGTGCTCTTGACCAGGAGCCCGCTCAGGCCGATCACCTGGACCTGGTGCTCCCGCGCCTTGTCGAGGATGTTGTTGATCGGCTGCTTGATCCCGATATTGACGACCCGGTAGCCGTTGTTCGAAAGGATGATGTCGACCAGGTTCTTGCCGATATCGTGGACGTCCCCCGCGACCGTCGCGAGGAGGATCGACCCCTTTTCGCTCCCCTCCACCCGCTCCATCTTCGGTTCGAGATACCGCACCGCCGCCTTCATGACCTCGGCGCTCTGCAGGACGAACGGGAGTTGCATCTTGCCAGACCCGAACAGTTCGCCGACCGTCTTCATCCCTTCCAAGAGGATCTCGTTGATCACTTGGAGCGGCTCGTATCCGACCAGCGCGGCGTCGATATGGGATTCGAGGTTCTTTTTGGCACCGTCGACGATGTGCTTCTGAAGGGTCTGTTCGACCGTCAACCCCTCATAAGGGTCCACCGACGTGTCCACCGCCTTGACGTTCTCAAAGCGGGCCATCAGTTCGATCAGTGGATCGTACGTACAGACGGTCTCGTCGGGCATGGCGGCTAAGCTCCCGTTATGAGCCGAAGCGGCACGGACCTCTAGGCCCTTTCGGCGACGAACAGCATGTTCGAGGTCAAGACGATCCTCTTGTTGCCTGTTTCGGCAGCGTACAGCATCCGCATCGGGACCGTCCCAAGTTTCCAGACTAGCTTGCGGACCGCGCTCACAGCACCGTGGACGACGATCTCTTCCTCGTAGCACCGGACGTTTTCGAAACCTGCCGCATGAAGACACTGACGCATCGACTGGGGCGTGTACGCGAGCTCGTGGGTCACGTCGCCGTACCGGATCGTGGGGCCGAAGATGCCTTGTCCGTTAGGGACGCGCCCGATCAGACACCCCTTGCGCCGCAGGACCCGGGCGACCTCGTCGAGCGTTTCGAACAACTCTGCCCGCGTAAGATGCTCGAGCACGTCCATGAACACCGCCACGTCGAGCTTGCCGTCTGCGACCGAATGCAGATAATCCGAGAGCGTCCCTAACCGGACTTCCTCCAATCCTAGCGAACGGGCGACCGCGACCATCGCGGGAGACACGTCGACGCCTTCGACGTTCCCATAGCCGCGTTTTTTGAGGACGTCGACCAACGCTCCGTATCCGCATCCAAAGTCGACGATCCGGGCGTTGCGGTCGGACGGAAAATGTCTCTCGCACAGTCGCCGCAAGTTCCGTTGCTTCTTGCGAAGGCTGCCCCCGACGTCGTTCAAGGTCAATCGGGACGATCCCGAGGAAACGTAGTCGTCGTAGATCCGGGTCTTCCAGTCGACGGGCACGCCTCTGGCACCTACCTTCCCGTCAGGCTGACGCAGACCACCCGTGTCGACAGCGAGCGGTTTAAGGTGTAAAAGTGGATCCCTGGCGCCCCCTTGGCCAAGAGTTCCCTGCATTGTCCGATCGCCCATTCGATGCCGAGCGCCAGGACGGCCTGCTCGTCATCGGAATACTTTTCCAACCGCTCCATCAGCGCCGACGGCACGGAAGCCCCGCACATGGTCGTGAACCGCTTGAGCTGAGCGACGTTGGTCACAGGCATGATCCCTGGAAGAATCGGCACATCGATCCGTTGTCTTCTCAGACGCTCGACGAACCGAAAGTATTTCTCATTGTCGAAAAAGAGTTGCGTTATAAGGAAATCACAACCTGCATGCACCTTTTGGACCAAGCGTCGAAGATCGTCTTCTGGGTCGGGGTTTTCCGTGTGCCCCTCCGGATAGCAGGCCGCGCCGATGCACATGGACTGACCGTCGCGGATGTACGACACGAGTTCGTCCGCGTATCGGAAATCGGAAAAACCCTCGTCCGGAACGTCCTTCGGCGGGTCACCTCGCAGGGCTAAGACGTTGTCGACCTGGTTCGACGCCAGCGAGTCCAGAGTCGATCCGATCTCCTCGCGGGTGTGGCCACGGCACGTCAAGTGCGCGACGGCCTCGATGCCGATGGTGTTCTTGATGTGGCTCGCGATCTCCACCGTCCGGTGGCGGGTGCTCCCTCCGGCACCGTAAGTCACGGACACGAACCCAGGTCCCAGCTCGGCGAGGTGCTCGATCGTCCCGTACAACCGGGCTAGTCCGACGTCCGTCTTCGGCGGGAAAAACTCGAAGCTGAAGGTCGGCTCGGGACGCCGGAGGAGGTCGGACACGCGCATGTCTCGGGCCTCCACGAGTATAACTGACGGCTTCTCGCCCCCGGAGCGGCCGATCGGCGGTCAGGCTCGCCGTCGGGGTCCATAATGGGCACTATGGACTCCTCTTTCCTGGAAGCGCTCGGTTCGCGGGTGTTGGTCTGGGACGGGGCCATGGGCACCCAGATCCAAGCCGCCGACCTCGATGACTCCGCGTTCGTCCTCGATCCTTCAAGGGACTGGGCCGGGCCGGTCGCGGAAGCCGCCCGTTCCCTCGAAGGAAAGGTGCTCGAAGGGTGCAACGAGATCCTCAACCTGACGCGTCCGGACGTCATCGAAGAGATCCATGCCGCCTATTACGCGGCCGGAAGCGACATCGTCGAGACCAACACTTTTGGCTCGACGTCGATCGTACTTGCCGAATACGACGTTCCGGAGCTCGTCTACGAGGTCTCCTATACCGCGGCCCGGATCGCCCGACGGGCAGCCGACCGTTTCGAAGGCAAGTTCGTGTCCGGCAGTATCGGCCCTGGCACCAAACTCGTCAGCCTTGGGCACACGACGTGGGACGAGTGCTTCGAAACGTACCTGACGTCGTACACGGCGCTGCTGGAAGGCGGTTCCGACCTGCTCCTTATCGAAACCCAACAGGACTTGCTGCTCGTGAAGTGCGCGGTCTGCGCCATGAACGAGGCCATGGAAAGGACGGGGCGGCACGTCCCGATCATCGTCCAAGTCACGATGGAGCAGACCGGCACGATGCTCCTCGGCAGTGAAATCGGAGCAGCCCTGAACATGGTCGAGTGCTTCCCGAACGTCGTCGCGGTCGGATTGAACTGCGCGACCGGACCCGTCGAGATGGGCGACCACGTCCGGTTCTTGAGCCGTCATTCGACCCGACCGATCTCGGTCCAACCTAACGCGGGTCTGCCCGTCATGGAGGGCGGCCGGGCCGTGTACAAACTCACTCCCGGACAGCTCGCCGACCATCACCGGACGTTCGTCGAGGACCATGGGGTCGCCTTGGTCGGAGGGTGCTGTGGCACGACGCCGGAACACATCCGGGCCGTCAGCGAAGCCGTGAACGGCCTGAAGCCTTCAGGCGAAGCCCACTGGCAGAAAGTCCGTCGCCTCTTCCCTGGCTTCGACTTTGCGATGACGGAGCCGGCTCGAGCGGAGGCCCTGTCGCTTGTCGGGTGTTCGAGCCTCTACCAGTTCCAGCCGTACCGACAGGACACGAGTTTCCTGATCATCGGTGAAAAGACGAACGCTAACGGGTCGAAGGCGTTCCGCGAGATGTTGGCCGCCGAGAACTGGGAGGGCCTGACCGAACTCGCGAAAGAGCTTGAGGCTGAAGGTTCGCACGTCCTCGACGTGTGCACCGCTTACGTCGGCCGCGACGAGGTCCGCGACATGAAGACCCTCTTGCACCGCTACAACCGCCATGTGACGGTCCCGATCATGGTCGACTCGACCGAAGTGGACGTCATCGAAGCCTCGCTCCAGACGTTGGCCGGAAAGCCGATCGTCAATTCGATCAACTTCGAAGACGGCGAGACGCGCACCCAAAGGGTCTTGGCCCTCTGCCGCAAGTACGGGGCCGCCGTCGTCGCGCTGACGATCGACGAGCGGGGCATGGCGAAGTCGGTCGACGACAAGGTCGCGATCGCCGAGCGCACCCTCGATGCGACGCGGGCCTTCGGTCTTCCCGACCACGACGTCTTCTTCGACTGCTTGACGTTCACCCTCGGCTCTGGCGACGAGGAGTTCCGAAAGTCGGCCGTCGCCACGCTCGAGGCCATCCGTGAGATCCGTTCGCGCCATCCCAACGTCAACGCCACCCTCGGGGTCTCGAACGTCAGCTTCGGCCTTAAACCTGCGGCCCGGATGGTGCTGAACTCGGTCTTCCTCCAGTACGCCCTTGAGGCGGGCCTGACTTCGGCCATCGTGCACTTCAGCAAGATCCGGCCACAGAGCCAGGTGGAACCAGAGGTCTGGACCGTGGCTTCCGACCTGGTCTTCGACCGACGCCGGTTCGCGGTCGCCTAGTCGACGACGTACGTGGCCGGTCGCTTCTCCAGGAAAGCGCCGACGCCCTCTTGACCCTCCGCGCCCGCCCTGGCGACGGCCAGTTCCCGGGCGCTCCGTTCGAGGGGGTAAGGGCCTTCGACGCTCAGTTTCTTGGCTTTCGCCACGGCTTGCGGCCCGCACTTCAGGACCGAAGCGACGCGGTTCGCGACCCCTTCGTCCAAAGCATCGTCATCGACCACGTCGTGGACGAGCCCGATCCTCAGCGCGGTTTCCGGTCCGAACGCCTCTGCCGTCGTGAACAACCATCTGGCGTTCCCGTTTCCGATCTTGGGTAGGACGAAATTCGAGATCGTTGCAGGGATCAGTCCGAGCCGGACTTCGCTGAAACAGAACAGTGCCGAACGGCCGACGATCGCGACGTCGCTCGCCGCGACAAGTCCGCAACCGCCTCCGAACGCTGCCCCGTGGATCCTGGCGATGACGACCGCGGGGCAGTCCACCATCGATTGGAACAGGCCCGCAAGCCGCATCGCGTCCTCGACGTTCTGTTCCTCTGTGTAACCGGCGGCCTTACGCATCCATTCCAGGTCCCCGCCCGCGCAAAAGGACTTCCCTTCGCCGGCGAGGACGACGACCCTTGTCGAGTCGTCGACGTCACGAAAGGCCGAGGTCAAAGCAGCGATGAGTTCGTCGTTAAAGGCGTTGCGGACGTCGGGCCGGGCTAGAGTCAGCCGGAGGACGGAACCGTCCCGTTCGGTCTTGAGCATGCCTCAGTATGCCCGTCTCGAGAAGCCAGAGCCGGCCCGGTCGGGCTAAGCCTGGGAGACGGTAACCTGCACTCAATGCCGAAGCTCGTCCTTGTCCGCCACGGCCAGTCGCTATGGAACCTTGAAAACCGCTTCACAGGTTGGATCGACGTCCCCCTGACGAAAGTCGGCGAGCAAGAGGCGAAAGCCGCCGGTGAAAAGCTGCGAGGCACTCCGATCGACGTGGCCTATACCAGCGCCCTGAAGCGGGCGCAACGGACACTCGACCACTTGCTGGGCGCGATCCCGCTGGACGTCCCCATCATCAGCGATAAAGCTTTGAACGAGCGCGACTATGGCGACCTGAGCGGCCTCAACAAAGACGATATGAGGCAGAAGTACGGCGAAGAGCAGGTCCACATCTGGCGTCGGAGCTTCGATGTCCGTCCGCCGGGCGGCGAGGCTTTGAAGGACACGGCCGCCCGGACTTTGCCGTTCTTCGAGCGGGCGATCATGGGCGACGTCCGCCAGGGCAAGAACGTCCTCGTCGTCGCCCATGGGAATTCGAACCGCTCCATCGTCATGGATCTGGAGAAAATGAGCCCCGAACAGATTTTGGCCCTTGAACTGCCGACCGGCGTGCCGCGGGTCTACGAACTTGAAACCGACGGGCGCGTCGTTTCCGTAACGGATATGCGGTGACGCCGGTGGAACCTAAACCCTTTGTCCCGATGTCGCCTGAGGAGTATCAGGCGAACCAAGACAAGCAGCAACTCGACTTGCTCGTCGTGCTCTGGTACGTCAACATGGTGTTCGGCCTGATGCCGGGCTGCCTGGGCGCGGTCTATGGTTCGATGGGGTCGTTGTTCGCGTTCCTCCCGACGAAGGGGACGACTTCCGGAGACGTCATGATCACGGCCACGATCTTTGGAGGAATGGGGATCGTTCTCTTGGCGGTTTCGGTGTTGCTGATCGGTCTCAGCTTTTTTGCGGCGCGCTCGATCCGGGACCGGAAGAACCTGACGTTCGTGATGGTCGTGTCTGCGCTCAACTGCCTCCACATGCCTTTAGGCACGGGCTTGGGCGTGTTCACGTTCATCGTGACCTCACGCCCGACCGTGAAAGCGCTCTTCCGCTAGCGCTGGCGCCGGATCCTAAGGATCCTGTCGCCCCGTTCGATCTTGTCGACGACGGCGAAGCCCCGTACGACTTTGCCGAAGACCTCGTACATTCCGTTCAACCTGAAATTGTCCTTCAGGTTGATGAAGAACTGACTGTCGCCGCTGTCGTCCATGGGAGATTCGAGGGCCATTCCGACGGTGTACTTGGCATGGGTCAAGTCGTTGATCTCGTACTTGACCGTCTTGCCGCTTCCCTTTTCACCGAGGCCCGGAACCTCGCCGAATTTGCCCTTGTTCTTCCGCGCGAACGCTGTGCTGACTTTCTTCGACGTGGGGTCGCCCGTTTGGACGACGAAGTCGTCGACCTTGCGATGGAACATGATGCGGTCGTAGAACTTGTCGTCGACCAGCTTGATGACGTGAGCCACGAGGTTGGGCGCCTGCCCGGCGTCGAGTCCGATGGTGAACGTGCCGCGGCCCTGCACGACGACGTCGACAAGAGTGAGCGTTTCGGGCGCGGTCTGAGCGAGCGCGCAAGCCATGGTAAATGCGGCCAGCATGGGCTTAGTCTAGCCCCTAGGACAGCGACTTGGCGCTAGGCGCTCTCGTACGACATTTCGAGCGACTTCAGCCGCTCGTCGATCGAATCCCGGATACTGTCCGGCGAGTCGGCAGAACCCGCTTGGCCGGCCCGGTCGATCAGGCTCGCCGAGATATAGCCGGCGGCGAATCCGATCAGCAAGATAGTCAGGTTCTTGGCCACAGACTTCTATTTTGGACCAAAAAAACGGTGCCAGGCCCTGATCTTGGGCCCGGCACCGTCTTCACGGTCGTCGTCCGGCTTTACGGATCGACGTAGAGGTTTCCGGACGTGGATCCGGCCGAGGACGTCGCCGTGAACTGCACGGCCACGGTCCTCGAGACCTTGCTCGTCTCGACCTGGAAGTTCGCGGAGAGTTTGCCTGCCGGGATGGTGAGCACGCCCGAACCCTTGACCCTCGCGTAGTTGGTATTGCCGCTCGTCACCGTGACGGTGATCCCGCCCGGAGGCGCCGGCCCGTCGATCGTGACGGTACCGAGCGAATTACCTCCACCGTTCACCCTCGGCGGGTTGAAGGTGAGGTTACCGATGCCCGGGGACCGCACGATGACCGAGCCCGTGACCTGAGTCGGGAAGAGCTTGGCCGTGACCGTGACCGCGGTCGTCACGGCGACGGCCTTGGTCGGGACCAGGAACGAGAATTGGGACAGTCCCGCCGTGACGGTGACCGAAGCCGGGATCGAGATGATCCCTGCCGGAGCCGCCGTCAGCGTGATGACCGTACCGGTCGTCGCCTGAGTACTGAGCGTGATCGTCCCCTTCGTCGTCAGGCCACCAAGGACCGTAGACGGGCTGAACGAGAGGCTGAGCAAGGCAGGCGGGTTGACCGTCAGGACCTTGCTGTCCTTCACGAGGGCGGAGCCGACGACCGAGATGGTCGTCTTCTTCTGCACCGGAGTCCGGCGCGTCAGACACGTGAACTGGACGCTCGACTGGGCTTCCGGGACCACGATTTCCGCCGGGACGGTCGCCGCGCTGGTGTCGCTCGACGTGACCGACAGGGTCAGGCCTCCAGGAGGCGCCGGCCGTGTCAGCGACACCGTGCCGGTCGAGTTCTGCTGGAACCCGATGACCGTCGTCGGAGACAACGTCAGAGTGGCCTTGATGCCGCGAACGATCACCGTGCGGTACTTGTCGCTGAATCCAGGCTTGGTCGCATGGATGTTGGTCGTCGTGTCCGTGTTGACGATCGACGTGTTGAACGTGAACGAACTGCTCGTCGTCTGGCCCGCAGGGATGGTGACCTGCGTGTCGGACAGCGTGCCCGCGTTCGCGTTCGAGTTCGACAAGCTGACCGTCAGCCCGTTCGGGCCGGCCGGCCGCGTCAGTGAGACCTGACCCGTGATGACCGTGCCCGCCGTCACGTCGGTGCCCGGCGACAGGACGATGTCCAGGATGTCGATCGGGTCGATGTTCAGCGTGCCGTTAACGGACGTGCTGCCGTCGTCGGCCTTCAGGGTCGTGAACCCGCTGGAGATGGTCAGCGGCGCGGTCACCGTGAAGGTGATCTGGCCGGTCTGGGCCGGGACGCTGATCTGGACCGGCAGGGCCTGTCCATTGATCTTGGCGCCCGCGTCGCCTGCGACCTGACTGATCGTCACCGTCCTCGCCGATCCGGTCTTACCGAAGAACCGGACGGTCGCGGTCGAATCGTCGCCACGGTTGACGCGGCTCGGATTGAAGGTGAAGTCCTTCAGTGTCGCGGGGTTCAACGTGACCGACTTGGTCTTGTTGACTCCCAAGAACGAGGCCGTGACCGTGGCGGTCGTGGAGACCGGCACGCCCATCGTCGGGATCGTGATCTGAGCGTTCTTGGCGTTCTGCGGCACGACGACCTGCGGCGGGTTGGGCAGCAGGATGACGTCCGGCCGGTCGGTGCTCAAGATCACCGGGAGTCCGCCTGCTGGGGCGAAGTCGGTGATGTTCACGCTGACGACCAGGTTGTTACCGCCCTGGGTCACCTGCGGGGCGACCGACATGTCGGACAGCCACGGGAGGATCGTGAGGCGGGTCTCTTTGAAGTCGTTGTCCAGGATCGCCTTGATCGACGACGTCTGGTTCGAGACCACCGGCAAGGAGTAGATGGTCGCGCTCGCGGTCGTCTGGCCTTCCGGAACGACGATGTCCGTCGTCAGCAGCGAGGAGTTCGGGTCGAAGGACGTGGCCGTCGCGTTCGAGGTCGTCAGCGTGATGCTGACGCCGCCTACCGGCGCCGGGTCTTCCAACGAGACCGTGATCGTCGACTGGGCGTTGAACCCGCCCGGGATGGACGTCGGGGCGACGGTGACGCCCGTCAACCGCGGCAAGACGACGCGCGCCTTGATGATCCAACCGTTCGAGAGGGCGAAGTCCGGCTGGTTGCCAGACGGCTGTCCGACCTCCAGGTTGGACTTGAACGCGTTAGCCGTGATGAACGGCGGGATCCCGATCCCGTTGTCCGTGCTCGGCACAGGCGGCTGCTGGTCCGGGTTGTTCCAGACGACCTGGCTCCAACCGCCGATCCAGCACCCTCCGAAGTTGTCGACGTAAACGTCGGTGACGCGGTCTTCCGTGTCGTTACCGATGTAGGTCGAGTACTGAAAAGCCGAACCCGCCGGGTTCATGACCGAGATGAAGCCGTCCGTCGTCGACGGAGGGTCTTGGTCGGGATCGCCGACGTTCGCACCGTTGACGGAAGTGTCGCCACCGTCGTAATCAGGGTCCTCGGCTGTTTCCGGGTCACCGTTCGCACGGTCGGTCGTGACGATGCTGCCTGGGATCGACGGCGAAGCCGTGAACAGGCCGGTGATCGTAAAGGCCACGACGCCGCCGACGTAGCAGTTGCCGCGGCCGTCGACGGCGAGCGCCGTCGGGAACACGTTGCCCGTCGACCGAAGGCCGGTCGAATAGCCCAAGGCGCTGCCGTCCGCCGTCAGCTTCGTCAGATACATCTGGTTCGTGCTGAAGTTCTGGTTGTAGGCGCCCGGAGTGCGTTGGAAGTTGAAGGACTTCGTGAAGCCCGTGACGAAGACGTTCTGATCGGCGTCCATCGCGACGCCGTTCGCCGAATCGTCGTCAGCGCCGCCGAGCGTCGCTGCCCAATACGTCGTGCCGTCCTCTTTGACCCGGACGACGAAAGCCGTCACGTTCTGCAGCCACCGGCCGCCTTGGAAGACGCCCGTGACGCCATCGAAGACGCCCGGGGTCGTGCCGAACGAGGGGTCGGCGGCGAATCCCGTGTCTTCGACGCCAGCGAAGGTGACCGTTCCGACCACGGCGACTTCGTCGAGCTTGTTGACGGTCATGTTGCCGATGTTGACGTCGACCTTTCCGGCGACCATCAGCTTGTAGCCGACGTTGCCCGAGGAGTCGAGCTGCATGACCCAACCCGCTTTCTTCGCGGCCGTAGTGGTCGTCGGGAGATAGTTGACGAACCCCTGTCCGAGAAGCGTCGTGACGTCGGAGTTGCCCGCGACGTAGACGTGGCCCGAGGCGGTCACTTGGATCTTCTTGAACGTCGCGGTCGTCAGTGCGCCCGGCTCGTTGATGTACCGGACGAAGTCAGGCGTCACCGATCCGCTACCGAACGTGAACTTGCCGACCCAGGCCCGGACGCCCGCGCTCTTCACGTTCACGGCTCCGGCAAAGTCGGCCGAGTTCGTCGTACCGCCGATCCAGAGTGCCCGGGTGTCCTCGTCGAAACCGATGCCGAGACCGTTGTCCGTGCCGCTCCCGCCCATGACGGCGGAGTAGGTCACGGTGTAAGCGTTGCCGTCCATCTGGTTGATGAACGTGTCGACGCCCTGGACGTTGAACTTGTCGTACGGTCCGGCGCTGACCGGGAAGGTGATCGAACTCGTGGACCCCGCCATGTAGAGCGTTCCGTTCGATTCGGCCGTCACGGCGTTGACGCGCTCGTCAGGGTTCGGCTGCTGGGGATACGGGTCGCTGCCCACGTAGCTGCCGAAGATGCGCGGATCGATGACGAGGGGAAGGCGCGGATCGTAGGCACCGAGCTGGACCTTCACGGTGCCGTTCGCCGTTTTGTAGAACGAAGCGTCCACGTGGCGGGCCGAGTTGCCGACCGGCTGGTAGACCTTGAGGTCGGCGATGTTCAGGTCGCCGATCGAAGTCTGAAGCGTCAGCTTCTTTCCGTCCGACGTCATGCCCTTCGCTCCTTGGAAGGACATCTCGATCAGGTTCGGGTTGGCGCCCGGGTCGACGATCAGGTCGTATCGGACGTCACCGTTCAGGCGGTAGTGGCGCGTGTGGATGCCCGGGTAGACCGACTTGACGACGGCTTCCTGGTAGCTGTGGACGTTGCGCACCGTCTTCCCCGGAAGGAAGTAATCGGTCGAACCCTTGGTCGGGCCATAGGCTTGCGTCAAGGACCGCCCGGAGCCGCCGACGAAATTGACGGCGACGACGTTGCCTTTGCGGCGCAACCGGTCCTGACCGGCGACCTTGTCGTAGTCTTTGAACGGCGAAGGAGCCTCGTACGGCTTCCCGCTGTCGACATATTTGTACTGGTCGACGACGAAACCGTCGCCGGTGACCCAGTAGTCCAGTCCTGGCGATTGCGACAAGAACTTCGCCCGGGCGTCCCACTGGCCGCCGTTCTCTTTGAACGTGGCGACCGCGCGGGCCCGGGCCGCATCCGTGCCCTTGTCGGCTTGCGCCACGGCCCCCATCGAGGCCAGGGCCAGTAGCCCGAGCGCTGCATACCTAGTATTAGTCCACTTCATCGAATCCGCTCCACTGCGCGCCGTGCGATCCTACGCGACGCCACAATGCCCCGACAGACAGGCTGTCGGAGTGCCTTGTGATTATAACTCAATGAGCAGACGGGCGCGCACGGGTGAAATGTTCGAAAAAAGACGTCAAGCCGTCGCAGGGTTCAGAGCGGTCGCAACGGTTCCGGGCTCAGGAAGGCCGTGTTGTCGTAAAACGGCAACCCCATGGCCCGGGCGAACGCCGCCGACCGAGCGACCAAGGGGCCCGCATGCGCGTTCAAGGCCGTTCCGACCGTCGCACCGACGACCGACTGACTCACGATCAAGGGCGGCAACCGGCCTCCCTTCCAATACAGGACGGTCCGGTGCACGGTCACCGATCCCATACCGCGAGAGGGCGCCTCGGTCAACGCGACGACGGCGTCGATCTCCGCGAGAGTCCCCTTGGTCAACCTCTTGAACAACCCCTGACCCTCGAGCCGGACGTACGTGCGGGATCGAAGGTCGACGGACATCCGCTCGTTGGACAGGAGAGCCCAAAGACCGGCCATGAACACGGCGGCCCCGAGCCACGTCCTTTGGACCGGCTCGATCGGAAGCGGCGACACCGGGAGCGTCGAAAGCGGACCGAGGACCAAGCACGCCCAGACGAGGAAGTCGTACCACCTTGGTGGCGCGAACACAAGCCTGGTCTCCCCTGCGGTCCGTCCTTCCAACGGCGTCTCCAACCCGACTTTCAAACGAGGGCGGGGCCGGCCCTGCCTCTCGCCCGGGCGGTGCTCGTACACGAGACGATTGTAGTCGCGCCGGGCCACAATGGGCGGATGGCATGGACGAAGGCGCACCGGCTCGTGCTCCTTGTCGCCTGGCTTGGCTGGACGTTCGACGTCATGGACGCGGCGATCTTCAACCTCGCCAAGCCGCAAATGGTCAAGGAGTTCCTCGGAAGCGCCGAAGCGTACGCCGCCCATGGAGCGTCGGTCGAAGCCCAGATCCTGAACGTCTTCCTGATCGGGTGGTCGATCGGCGGCGTGCTCTTCGGATGGGCCGCCGACCGCTTCGGCCGCGTCCGCGTCCTGGCCTTCACGGTCCTGCTCTATTCCGTCTTTACGGGGCTGACCGCCCTTTGCCGCGACGCCGGCCAAGTGGCCGTCTTACGGTTCCTGGCCGGGTTAGGGATCGGCGGCGAATGGGCGGCCGGGGCCGCTCTGGTCGCCGAGTCGGTCCCTGAATCCACTCGGGCCAAGGCCGCCGCTTGGCTGCAGACTGCGGCGGTCGTGGGCCCCGTCCTCGCGGCCGTTGCCAACCTCGCCCTTGCCGAAGCCGGTTGGCGCGCCCTGTTCCTCGTCGGGTCCCTGCCCGCCGTCTTCGCCGTCGTCGCCCGATTGGCGCTACGCGAACCCGCTGCCCCAGCGTCGGATCCGCAGGAGCCTGTACACGGCCCTGCCGGGCCGTGGCCATGGAAAAGGATGGGTGTGGCCCTCGTGCTGGGTACGGCGGGTATCGCGATGGCTCAGAACGTCTCGTTCTGGCTGCCGAACTTCGTCAACGCCCTCAGCCCGGGAGTGACGGCCCTCGAAAACAAGTCGCGCATGCTAGCGACCACCATGTCGTTCCATGTCGGGACGCTCATCGGAGTCTTCCTCGTCCCTTGGCTCTGCGACCGCCTCGGAAGGCGCAAAGCGTTGCTGCTCTGCTTCCTGGCGAGCCCGCTCATGGTCGTCTTCGTCGCCATGACTGCAAAGTCGTACGTGTCCTTGCTCATGCTCGCGCCACTGATGTCGGTCTTTTCGATCGGTATCGGGGCCGGGTTCGTCCTGTACTTTCCGGAGCTGTTCCCTCGGGCGTTCCGGGCGACGGGAGCCGGGCTGGCTTACAACGGCGGACGGATCCTGGCAGGCCTCTTCCCACTCCTTACCGCGCAACTCATCCAAGGGTCGAAAGGAGACGTGGCCAAGTCCATCGCACAGACTTCGGTCGTCCTCGCGGTCGGCGCTTTAGCCCTCCTGTTCTCCCCGGAGACGCGAGGTCAGAGGCTCCCGGCATGAACGTGCGGGGCCTCGAACGGCCGTTCGGAGTACCCTATGAGGCTGTGAAGTCCACCGCCGTGGCCCTCATGTGCCTGACCGGAACCTTCGCGTCGGCACAAGCGCCGCTCGTCGTCCGCGTCAAAGATACGCAGGGGAAGACGTCTCTGTGGCTCGTCCGAGGCGGCTCCAAGTCACGGATCGCCGACGCCGACGACGCGACGCCCCTCTCGTGGTCCCCGGACGGCCGGTGGTTCGCCATAGGACGCCAGGCCGCGAGCGGAAAGTGGCGGCTCAGCCTCGTCGACACGACCGCGGCCGCGCTCACGCCCGTACCTCTCGACGGCGAACGGTCGCGGCCCTCCTGGGCGCCGGACGCCAAACGCTTCGTCACCGAGTCGTCGAAGGGACTGGAGACGGTCGACCTGTCCGGTTCGGAGCCGAAGGTCACGTCCGTCCTCCCGACGGGCTCTTCGCCGGCTTGGAGCCCGAGCGGAGGGCGCATCGCTTTTCTGGCAGCGAAAGGCGCCAAAGGCGTCTGGGTCGCAGGTGAGGACGGCTCGTCCGCGCATGCCGCTGAGAGGACCCTGTCCGGTCAAGGACTGGCCTGGTGCCCGGACGGTCGCGTTCTTTCGATCGTGGCTTCGGGCGCCAAGCCGAAGCAGATGAAGCTTTACGTGGCCGCCGCGAACGGGCAGGGCATGAAACCTGTCAAGACGGTCGACGGACCGTTCCACGCTTGGTCTCCGAACGGGCGCGCCGTACTGTGCGTCGCAGGAGGGCAATGGGGCCTCGCAGGGGTCAAGGACGGTTCGTGGTTCGGGCTCGGACTGGATCCGAACGTCGCACCGGACTGGGTGAATTCAGACACGGTCGTCGGCGTCGAAAAGGGCCGACTGGTCGAAGTCGACCGAAAGACGGGAACGTCCAAGAGCGTCGGCGGCGTCCCTGAAGGACGGGTCGTCGGCTTCAGCCGGTGCCGCGGACTCGTCCTCGACGGCAAGTTCGACAGTCCGTTCGGGACCATGCCCGTCCCCAACCTGGGACGCATACGTGTCCAAGGCACCGTCCAAGCCGTCGACCCCGATGAACTCGTGGCCACCATCCGCGTCTGGTCCGTCACGACTTCGGACGGCATGGAGCTCAACTTGGCCAAGTCCGTCGAGCAGGAGGTCCAGATCCTGCCGTCTTCGAAACGTCAGGGCCTTTCCGGCGACAGCCCCTTGCAGGTCACGGACTTCGTCCAAGAGTCAGAAGTCGCCGTCACCCTTTTCGGTTCGAAAGCGGGCGTGGCCGGACCGCTCGCCGTGGACAGGGCGTACATCCCGAACGCTTGGGTCGAGTCCTTGTCCCCCGAATCGCTCCGGACGAGCACGGCCCCCCGGACGTTGGACTACGACGGCGTCTCGATGGACGTCGTGACGGTTTCGATGGACTTTCCCGTCGTGGGCAAGGTCAACTGGTCGGACACGTTCTTGGCGGACCGTGACGGAGGCAACCGCCGGCACCACGGCCAGGACCTGATGGCGCCGAAGATGCGTCCCCTTGTCGCGGCGTTCGACGGCACTGTCTCCTTCAACCGCTCGGCCAAGGGCCACAACACGATCACGCTGCGGGGTGACGACGGCTGGACCGTCGTCTATATGCACGTCAACAACGACCGTCCGGGCACGGACGATGGCGGTGGAGGCGACCGCTACGCGTTCGCGCCTGGACTGAAGTCCGGCGCTAGGGTCAAGCGCGGCCAACTCGTGGGCTACTGCGGCGACAGTGGGAACGCCGAAGGGACCGCACCGCACTGCCATTTCGAACTCCATGACAGCGTGGGCGGCGGAGTCCTTAACGCGACGCCGTCCTTAAAAGACGCCGAGAAACTCGAAGCTCCCGTCTACTATGCTCCCGCACCCGACGAAAAGCCGGAGGAAGGTGAAACACGTTGGGACGGCCAGATCGTCCACGTCGACACCGACCGCAAGGTCCTGACCCTCGAGTTCATCGGTGAACTGACGGCGGACGGTACGGCCCGGTCGACGCTCGCCCCGAAGCTGGTCTACGTGAGTCTGGGATCGGGTTGCGCCCTGAACCTCCGGTCTGGACCGGAAGCGTCCAGGGCGTTCAACGATCTCAAGCCGGGCCTGTTCGTTTCGGTATTCGGAAAGGCACCGGGCCCGGACCAGGCGATGACGGCCCGACGTGTGGCGATCGGGCTGTCGGTCGGCGAATAGGTCAGGGGCGGCCCTTGAGGGCGAAGTCGACTTCGAGCATCGCGAGGTCGACGAGTTGGCGGGCTTCATTGATGGATCCGCCATAGGCCCCTTGGACGTGAGTGAGACCGACCTTGGCCCTCTGAAGAGCGGCGAGCGCCTGCTTCATCCGTTCGTGGCTCCGGACGACCTGGTCGTGGGGGTACTTCGAAGCTGGCTGCTCGTTCCCTTTGCCGATCTTCGCGACTTCGGCCTGAACGTCCATCGGCCTCGTCGGCGCGTTCGGTGACCAGACGTAAGCGGCCCGAAGGACGCGCGACGCCAGGTTGTCGATCTCTATCGCCCGGTGGCGGTGTCCGTTGTAGATCGGTAAGGCGTTGCGCATGGCCTTCTGAGCGGCCGCGAGGTCCTTCATGACGACTTGCATCGCTGCATGGTCGGCGTCTTTGGCGGGCGGCGTCTTGTGCCGCTTCTGGCCCTGGGTCGTGACGGGACGGTCGCCTTGAACGACCCGCCCTTTTCGGTTCTGCGCGGAAGCCGACAGGGCTGAAAGTGCCAAAGCTCCGACCAGCGACATCAATAGGATCTTCTTCATTCTCTTCTCTCCAAAACAGGGGCTTCTCCCGTGCCGGAGTGACGCGACCGCCGGAAGAATGTTCACGGGCCCTCGCTCTTTGGGCCATGATCACGTCATGATGCTGGCTGTTTTGAGCTCGGTCCTCCTTTCCGACGGCCCGTTCGACCTGGACGCGGTCGACCCTGAGCGGCTGCGTGCGACCGTCAGCCATCTCTCCTCGATGAACACGAGGAACACGAACACGCCCGAATGCGTGGAAGCGTGCAAGTGGGTGATGTCGAAATTCGAAGAGGTCCCTGCTTTCAAAGGGAACGTCGAACTGATGTCCTATCACATCACGAAAGGGTCGAGGGTCCCCAAGGACCTCGACGTCGTCCAAGTCGTCGCGACGCTTCCCGGCAAGACCGGCCGCACGATCGTGATCGGAGGGCACCTGGACTCGATCAATATGGCCCAGGGTGCCGACCCCTACACGGCTCGCGCTCCCGGCGCGAACGACGACCTGAGCGGGGTTTCTATGACCTTGGAAGCGGCCCGACTGATGGCCTCGAAGCAATGGAACGCGACCATCAAGTTCGTGGCGTTCACCGGCGAAGAGCAGGGCCTCCTCGGATCAAAGGCCCTTGCCGCCAGGGCTAAAGCCGAAAACTGGGACGTCGAAGCCGTCCTGAGCAGCGACATCGTCGGCTCCAGCCAGAACAAACTCGGTCAAAAGGACGATCAGCACATCCGGCTCTTCAGCGAGGAATCGGACAAGCACCAGGGGCGCGAGTTGGCCCGGTTCATCGAGTGGCAGACGCGACAGAGCGTCAAAGGCTTCGGGGTCAAGCTGGTGTTCCGTCGGGACCGCTTCGGCCGCGGAGGCGACCACACGTCCTTTACCGCACAGGACTACGCCGCGGTGCGTTTCACCGAGGTCTTCGAGGAATACGCGTACCAGCACACGATCGACGACCTACCCGAGCACATGGACTTCCGATACCTGGCGAACGTGACGCGGGTGAACCTCGCCGCTTTGGCCTCGCTCGCGGATGCGGGCGAGCCGCCGACGGGAGTCCGCGTCGTCCTTGACCAGTCTGCCGATACGACCCTTAGGTGGACGACAACACCAGGGACGTCCTACACCGTGTTCTGGCGCGCGACGACGAGTCCGGTCTGGGAAGGCGCGTTCGAGGTCGGAGAAGCTTCGACCTACGTCGCCAAGCGCATCAACAAGGACGACCATGTCTTCGCCGTCGGCGCGAGGGGCGGCGTCCCCGTCGTCGCACGCTGACGCGGTCTATCCGTTTTCTTACTCCGGACGGGCGTTTGCCGACGACCTTCCTCCGCCCCGCGTCGCCTCTCGGGTCAAGGCCGTCGGACGGCCTGAAGAGAACGACAATGGACAAAGACAAGAAAATGCCCGCGAACAAGCCGACCACGGACAAGGACAAGAAGCCGATGCACGCGTCGACGCCGAAACGGGACACCGAGAAGAAGTCGTCGCCTTCGAAAGGCGGTAAGTGACGGACATGGACCGACCTGGGCCCCACGATCCGCCCCGTCCCCAGCCACCGAGCGAACCTCTGCACGATCCGCCCACGCCTGGACCGATGGACCCCGTCGAGGATCCTCCTCACCCGGGTCAGGGCACGCACACGCCCGACGATCCGGACCCGCAGGAGACGCCGCAAAGGCCTGACAAGCCTGGTGGCCCTCCGCCACGGGACTGACGGGTTTTGGCCGCCTCGGACAACACTCCAAGGCGGCCTACTCTTCTGTTCTTCGTCGGATCTGACCAAGGGTGCGCCGACCGTCCCGGGAACCACGGGCCCCCGCTCGTCCAATATAAGAGAGATGCTGCTCAGAACCCCCTTGGCCGCGGCGGCCCTTGTCCTGTCCCTCGCCTCCCAAGCCCAAGAGATCCCCCAGACCATCAAAGACGCCGTGGCACGGGCGGACGCCGTCGTCGCCAAGATCGTAGCCCTGCCCGCCGGCGAACGGACCTTTGAGAACACTTTCGTAGCCCTCGACGACGCTTCGGCACGGCTGGACGGCGAGACGTCGCTGTTCCTCTTCATGCAGAACGTCTCGACCGACGCGAAGACCCGTGACGACGCCCGCGCCGCCGAAGAGTTCGTCGTCAACTGGTCGATCGACCTCGGTCAGCGCGAAGACCTCTACAACGTCCTCAAAAGCGTCGCCGACACCCGCCGTCCACAACTTTCCGGAGAAGCCGCGCGGCTCGTCGACTTCTCCATGCGCGACTATCGGCGCTCTGGCATGGCGCTTCCGAAGGAGAAGCGCGACCGGCTCGCCGCGATCGAAAAGGAGCTCCAGAAGCTCGGCGTCGACTTCGAGACCAACATCGCCGAAGACCAGACTAAACACCCGCTCACGGCCTCGGAGTTGAAGGGCGTGCCGAAGGAGGTCCTCGAGCGACAGACCAAGGTCGGGGAGACCTACCTCCTCGGTTTCGACGGCCCGACGTACGGCGCGGTCATGGACTACTGCGAGGTCGAGACGACCCGCCAGAAGATGCAGTGGCTCTATCGGCGCAGGGGCGGCCAGAAGAACGTCGACCTGCTCCAGAAGATGCTTCCGTTGCGGTGGGAGTCGAGTTCGATGCTCGGCTACAAGACCTTCGTCGACTACGTGGTCGAGACGCGTATGGCGAAGAACGCGGCCAACATCCAGAAGTTCTATGCCGATCTGAAGCCGATCGTCCGCAAGAAGGCCCTCGCCGACTTCGCCGAGTTCTCGAACGCCAAGCGCCGCATGACGAAGAACCCCAAGGCGCAGCTCATGCCCTGGGACTACAGTTTCGTCAAGAACGACCTGATGCGCACGAAGTACCAGGTCGACAGCCAAAAGGTCGCCGAGTACTTCCCCATGGAGTCCGTCGTCAAGGGCCTGTTCGACATCACCCAGCGGCTGTACGGCGTCGAGATGGTCGACGTCACGTCCAAGGCCAAGGAACTCGGGATGCCCGTCTGGCATCCGGACGTCAAGCTCTACGAGTTCAAAGACAAATCGAGCGGCGTTCTGATCGGCCGGATGTACACCGACCTCTATCCGCGCGACAACAAGTACTCGCACGCGGCGTGCTGGACCCTGAACGTCCGCCACGACTTTCTCGACGGCAAGCAGTCCGTCCCGCTTTGCGCGCTTGTGTGCAACTTCACCAAGGGCACCAAGGACAAACCCTCGCTCTTGCCCCATGACGAAGTCGAGACGTTCTTCCACGAGTTCGGCCACGGGCTGCACACGTTGTTCAGCGACACCCGCTTCGCACGGTTCGCGGGAACGGGCGTCAGCCGCGACTTCGTCGAAGCTCCGAGCCAGATGATGGAGAACTGGGTGTGGAACCCGACGGTCCTCAAGACGTTCGCCAAGCACTATAAGACGGGCGCGCCGATCCCGAACACGTTGCTCCAAAGCATGAACGCCGCCCACGCCCTGGGCAGCGGGATCGAGACCGAGAGCCAGATCTATCTCGGCGAAATGGACCAGACGTTCCACTTGGCCAAAGACGGCAAGATCGACACGACCAAGGCCGCCTGGGACGTCTACGACAAGGACACGCTCTACAAGCACGTCCCCGGCACGTACTTCCAGGCGTCGTTCGGCCACCTGGTCGGCTACGAAGGCGCCTACTATGGCTACCTTTGGTCGCTCGTCTATGCACAGGACATGTTCCAGCGCTTCGAGCAGCTCGGCGTGCTCGACCCCAAGACGGGCGCGTACTATCGGGACAAGGTGCTCTCCAAGGGCGGCACGAAGGACGAGACCGACCTCCTCAAGGACTATCTCGGCCGCGAGCCGAAGATGGACGCGTTCCTCAAGCACCTCGGCTTGAAGAAGTAGGCCCAGGGCGCTTCCCTCGCCTTTCGCCGCGCTGGCGAAGGGCGAGGCGGGCGGCCCGCCCGCCTCTCGAAGAACTACGGCCGCGAGTCGCGCCTGTTTGGGTGGCCAGGACACGTGCGCTGGTTCGTGCGCCCTTGGCCTGGTTCCGAAGGAAAACGCTGTGCTCGCTCGACCTTGTTCTAGAATGAGAAGGTGAAGCGGCTGCAGCGGACTCTGGCGACGAGGGCCGCCGCACCGTCGGTCGGAACCCGCTACGCCTCCTTGGAGGCGCCTGGACCGTCGCTCGGACCCGTGCGGCGTTCCGGAGCCCCGTTCCAGGGGTCGTCAGAACAGCCAAGACAAGTTCCTTCGGAACCGGGGTGCAACGGGCACGAGCCATCCCGTTCACCCCGGCCACCCCGGAGGAGGTCAGCATTGGTCTGGCCACCCGCCGCCCGGCGAAGATCGTGCTGGACACACGGGGATCGTCACTGGGAAACGAACCCACACGTTCGAGGCTTCGTATGGCGACCATCCTCCTGATCCTCGGGCCAAACCCTGGTCCAGGTGGCGCGGTCGGGGGGCGAAGATATTCAGAGCCATTGGAAGTGAATGATCAGGATATGCGCGTTCCTCTTCGTCCTTGCCGTCTGCGGCTGCGCAGACCCCGGCACCGATACCACGAAACTTGCTCCGCCTGGTGACCGGCCAAAGGCTGCCACCAGGCCCGAATATGTGTTCCTCTCCAGCGATCCTGGCGGTCCATTTTTCGTCGAGTGGGCGGCCGCAGACGGCGCAATCCTCCAGACGACCGCATGGCACAAAGAGCGGCCATCGCTTGCGGGGGAACCAAGGGTCGCTGCCTCGTCCGACCTGCGACTCGTGGTCGGCCGGATCGGCGGCGACCTTCGAAGCGTCGCCTTCGGCGAGCCGAAGTCCCGGTTGCTGCTTTCGAGGGAGGCACTCTCAGTGATCGAGGAGAAACATCAGTGCGGGGAAGACGCAATCGGTGCGGCGATGGGGCCTTCTGCAAAGAGCGTCTGGCTGTTCTATCGCTTGAATCCAAACGGCTGGGGCATCGTCGCGCTCGAACTGGCCCTGCCCTCGGGCGAGGTCGAATCGTCCAAGGTGTTCTCACTTCAGGAGTTGTTGGAGTTGAACTTTGAAAGGCATTGGACGCACGCGGAGAGGGCCCTGAATGGGCAGGACGGCCGAATTCTCCTGGTCGTTGCTTCAAGGCGCTCAGTCGACGTCGAAAACAACTCCGAGCCGTGCACACTTGAGTTCAACCCTCGGACGAAGTCGCTAAAGTTCCTTTGGTACGGAGATACGGCTGCCGGAAGCCGCATTAGGGATCCGGTAGTCTGCAACGGCGGTCAGGCGGGGTTCGCGGGTCAGGCTAACCAGCCGTTCCGCCTGTACCACGCCGGAGCCAAGTGGCAGGTCCCTGACGGCTCCTTGGCCGTCGCTCAGGACGACGCTGTGCACGTTCTCGTCGGAGACCGAAGGCTCTTGAGCTACGACGGTTCCGGGAAGAGGGTCGGGGAGACGCAGTTGCGGTCTCAGCACGGTGGACCGATCGGCAGCCTCCTTTTCGCGGCCCAGCGGCCATCCACGACGGGTGGCAAGACTTAAGGGTGACGGACGGGTGGCCAGACCAAGGGTGACGGCATCCGGGTGGCCTGCTTGTCGCGCGTTCCGACTTGGGCCAATGTCCACTCTTGCCGCGACAGGCAGGTCCGAAGGACACGGGCGCTCCGTCTCCGAACGATCAGGGTAGAACCGCACTCAGTGGTCGCGAGGATGTTTCACGCTGGTCGGGCGACGAAGGCCAGTTCCTTCGGAACCGGGCTGCAAACGGGCACGAACCATCCCGTTCACCCCGGCCACCCATCGGGAGGTCACCCTTTGGTCTTGCCACCCGCCGCACCCACTTTCATCGCTGGGTAAACGGCGCAAGAGACAACGGGAACCGCTTTGCAGAATGAAAAACACATGGGAGCTTCCGAGAGGCAGCATCGCCTGGCTTGACGTAGACTGGCAGGATCTAATTGACAGGGTGTTGTCGTGTTGTGATTCGAACTGTAGGGTGTTCGTCGACTCAATTGATAGCATACGTGATGACGACATCATTCTGCAGTCACTCATAACAAACCTTGGCATAAACCCAGACGTACGCAGTCCGGGTTCGATGCTGAGTGTCCGAGCGAGCAAACTGCATGAGGCATTGCGGAATCATCCCGCGTGGTTCACGGGCTATGACTGCGTGTGGATAACTGCCGCCGACCACGAATCGGGCCTATCCAGACCTAGCTTCGTGTTAGAAGCGGCCGCGGAAACCGGAAAGTGGCCAAGCGTGTCGCGTTGCTGGGGCGACGTGTTCGATTGGATGCAAGCCAACCACGTTGCAGTCGGTATGGCATCCGGATATCAGTTACTGCTCTTGTCGGTAGACACGTCCTTTACACAGCGCATGATACTGCATGGATAGTCTGACTGGGCTTGGCGACTTTCCGGCGGGTCGCCTAACCATGCTGACAAGGCAATTTCTGCGGCGGCGGGTGGCCAGACCACGGGTGACTACTCGCCCGGCGGGTGGCAGACCCCTCGCTAGGGGTGCCGAGCACTTGCCATGACTGCCCTGGCGGTCAACCCCGATTCTTGATTACAAAAATACCGCGCTTGGAGCTCTAGTGTGGACGGGTGGCCCGGTCTGGCAACACGACATGACGAGCCTTCCGAGCGCGACCGTCACGTTGCAGACCGGGTCAAAGACGTCACCAAGGTGCCGGGCTCACGCCGCGACAGAGAGCTGTGGTTCGGCCACGCCGTCTTCCCAGAGCACGACCGGCACGCTCGCCGGGCTCGTCAGGCCGTCCCGTTTAGCCGTCACCCGGAAAGCGATATAGACGCCCGGCGTGGCCTGGTGGGTGTACTTCGTCTTTTTGGTCGTGTCGAGGATCGACCAGGCGCCGCCGGAAACGAGCCTGTACTCGACCGCGAACTGCGTCGTCTCGATGTTGCCGTTGCGCTTCCAAGCGAGCTTCACGAGGCCCTGGCCGTCGGCGTTCGCCACCAGGTTCAGAGGTGTCGTCGGAGGCGTCTTGCTTCCCGGGGTCTTGTGCGGCGGCAGCATGAGCTGGTCGAGGAGGCCGTCGGGGACGGTCTGGTTCGCCCGGAACGTCTTCGCCCACTTGCTGATCACGGCCTTGCTCGACTTTTTCTGAAGGTTCTTATTGTCCAGGGCCTGATTGGCGGAGCTCCGCGAGCCGACCCATGTATTGAGGGACGACGTAAAGGACGTCGCCGCGCCACTAATCTCCAAGAGGTTCGCCGGATTCAGCCCGAGCGCTATGGCATTGGCGGAGCAGACCGTGTTAAAGTTCTGCAGCGCGACGTTCAGTTCCGGATCTGCGACGATCTCTGTGATGTATTTGCTAGTGGGATCGGCCATGGGCTTGCTTCCTTGTCGTCGGTCGTGTCGACCTCATACACTCTTTCATGTTGGAAGGCCGCCTTTCGTTCTTTAGGCCTTCGTCCGACGAAAGGGGAAAAATCTTTCCTGGCGAGACGGCGTCGCTTGACGATCAAGCGGTCCGACCTGTAGCATGCCGACAGTCATGAAGACGGTTCGATTTGCACTTTGATGACATGTCTACGCCGCAAATGTGCACAAAACGCGTGTCCCCTCCGTCACTTTCATGGTGTAAACCCTCGTGTTCATGGCGTAAACCTTCGTGTTCATGGCGCAAACCCTCGTGTTCATGGCGTAAACCCTCGTGTTCACGGCGTGAATCCGAGGATTCATGGCGTGAAGCATCGGATATTTGGCGTGAATCCGAGGGTTCATGACGTGAAGCATTGGTTTTACGGCCCGACGTCGACGGGAGCGCTGCCTCACGGAAGTCCGGCCCAAGCGCCGGCGTGCCGAGGCGGCCCGTCCCGTATCCGACCCGGTGTCACCCCAAGACCGGACCAGGAACGCCAAGATCAGACTCCCGGTCGGGCCCGCTGGCCGAGGCCCGGCGACCGTCGACCGGTCCTTTCCGGCTCAGCCGGTCGAGTTGACCAGCACCTGACGGTCGACTTCGAGCCGCATGAGCTGGCCGTTGCGCGAGAGGTCGAGTTTGACCTTGGAACCGGTCGTGCCTTTCATCATGTTCCCGGCCTGGCGGAAGGTCATGAGGGCGGCATCGGAACCGTCGATCGAGAGGACGTCGTCGCCGCGTTTGATGCCGGCCTTCTCGGCGGGGCTGCCGGGGATGACCCATGCGACGCGAAGGCGCTTCGTGCGGGGGTCGGGGAACGCGAGCACGCCCGTATCGGCCACCTGTTCGTCGGCGACCTTGCCCGAAAAGTTCTCGAATAGCACCCTGCGGTGCTTCATGTCGACGGTGATGTTGAAGTTCTTCAAGAACTCGAACCCGACGGTGCCGTCCTGATCGGCGCTGCTGGAAGGCAGGTCGATGACGCCGAAGACGCACTCTGGGACGGGCACCCCGAAGATCTTGATCTTGTTCAGCCGGACGTGGAAGGTGTCCACCGCACCGGACGCGACCATGGACTGGCCCATGAAGTCGGCCTTCTTCCCTTCCGGCCAGACCTTGGCCTCTTCGAGCGAGTCCTTGTGGGTCACGGCATAGTGGGCGTTCCCCGTGTCAAGGGCCATGTGCAGCTTGCTGCCGTTCTCCATCTCGACCGACATCATCATCGAGTTGACGCCGATGGGCAGGAGTTTGGTCATGAAGGTCGTCTTGTTGTCCGGCGCGACCTTAGTGAGGTCGTAGTCCTCGCCGAAAAAGACGAACTTCTGCTTTTCGAAGTTGATCTGAAAGGCGGTCGCTCCGAAGGGCTGGAAGCCGAGGATGCCGTCGCAGTGGGTGCCGTAGGAGAGCGTGTAGTGGTCGGTGGGCTGTTTGACGATCTCCATGTCGGTGGTCGTCATGGCCCGTTCGCCGATCTTGAGGGTCTTGAGGGGGACGGTCTTGGCGTCGAACGATCCGACGAAGTCGACGAGCTTCATCGTGCCCGTCGGCTTGCCGACGTCGAGGTTGTCGCCGACGATGACGGATCCGGAGAACCCGGTGTCGTACATCAGGGACGCTTTGGTGCCGTTGACGGTGACGTCGACGATGATGGCGTCCTCGCCGATGCGGAAGGGGACTTCGACGGGTTGCGCGGAGGTCGCGGCCAGGGTGCCTGCGAGAAGGGCGGCAAGATGCACGGTCACCTACTTTACAACGCGCGAGGGGCAAGAGTGGCTCGCGCAGTCCCGACCAGACCCGGTTCTGGCGAGAGCACGGTGAATGTCCTGTATAATCCGCGCACTTGCGCCCCGGGCGACCCTCGGGACAAAGGAGCGACAGTGGTGACTAGGACAAGACTCTTCGGCACGACGTTCGGTCTGGCGGCATTCCTTGCGGCAGGCCTCATTTCCGGTTGCACCCCGACAGGCGGCAGTGGCGGCACGACCGGCACCAGCGGCAGCACGGGCACGGGCGGCGGCGCCACGACGGGCACCAGCGGCGGCTCTGGCCCGACCAGTCGGCCCGCTCCTCCCAAGGACGGCAACGAGATCACGGGCAACGAGATCAAGATCGGCCTGGTCGCGAGCCAGAACGGCGACCTTCGGCCTTGGGGCGAGGACAGCATCAAGGGCGCCCAGCTCGCGGTCGACGAGATCAACAAAGCGGGCGGCATCAACGGCATGACCGTCAGGCTGCAGATCGCGGACAGCAACAGCACTCCTGAAGGCGGCAAGACGGCGGCCCAGAAGCTGATCGGCGACGGCGCCATCGCCATTCTCGGCGAAGTCTCGAGCGGCATCACGCAACAGATGGTCACGGTCGCGTTCGACGCGGGCGTCCCGGTCATCGCGATCGGCGCCACCAAGACCGACCTCACCGATTCCGGCAGCAACGTCTTCCGCGTCTGCTACAACGACGACTTCCAGGGCGCGGTCATGGCCAAGTTCGCCTTCGAAGAGCTCGGCCTGAAGAACGTCGCGATGATGACGGACAACAAGCAGCCGTACTCGCAGTACCTCAGCCAGTCGTTCCAGAAGAACTTCGAGAAGCTCGGCGGCAAGATCGTCGCCGAAGAGAAGTACGAGTCAAAGCAGAGCCAGTTCGCCGGTCAGATCGACAACCTGAAGCAGAAGAACCCTGAGGGGGTGTTCCTCAGCGGCTACTTCAACGAGGTCGGCCCGATCGCCAGCCAGATGCGCCAGCAAGGCCTGAAAGTGCCGCTCTTCGGCGGCGACGGCTGGGACTCGAGCGAACTTCTGACTTCGGGCGGCGACGCGATCGTCGGCAACTTCTTCTGCAACCACTACAACGAGAAGGAAGACCGTCCAGAGGTGAAGGACTTCCTCACCAAGTGGAACGCCAAGTACAAGGGTGTCCCGGGTACGACGATGGGCGCCCTCGGCTATGACGCCGCCGCGCTCGTCATGGACGCCGTCAAGAGGGCCAAGGGCAAGAAGTCGAAAGACGTCACCGAGGCCATCGAAGACACGACCGACTTCAAGGGCGTCAGCGGATCGATCACGCTGAAGGGCCAGAACGGCACGCCGGCCAAGCCTGCGCTCGTCGTCGAAGTCACCAAGAGCGGCTTCGTCCCGAAGAAGTCGTACGCGCCGTCCGAGATCAAGTAAGTTGCTGACGGCGAGCTTAGACCTTGTGGCAGGACTGGACGTTTCCATCCTGCCACAACAGTTGGTGAACGGACTCCTGCTCGGGGCGATCTACGCTTTGATCGCCCTGGGTTACACCATGGTCTACGGCGTCCTCCGGTTGATCAACTTCGCCCACGGCGAAGTGTTCATGCTCGGTTCTTACGCCGCCTTGTTCACGTCGTGGGCGCTCGGCTTTTCGCCGGACGCGTTGCGGGGCGGGATCGAAAAGCCCTCGACCTGGATGACGCTGGCGGTGATGCTCCTCGTGAGCATGCTCGCCTGTGGCCTCGTCGGCGTCTTGATCGAGCGGCTCGCCTACCGGCCGATGCGGAGCCAACCGCGCACGGCGTCGCTGATCACCGCGATCGGCGTCTCCCTCTTCTTGCAGTACGCAGGCGGGCTGTTCTTGCCCCAGTCACCACCGCCGTCCATCAGCGAGCAGGTCAACCCTTATCGCAAGGACGTGATCAAAATGACGCTGCGGCCGGCACCGGCCGAGGTCGTCCAGGAAGCGGCCACCGCACGCAAGGCTGCTGAAGACGCGCAAAAGGTCTATGACGCGGCCGAGAAGAAGGACAAGGACGCGGGCCTGAAGTCGAACCCGGAGACCGACAAGCTCGGCAGCGCGTTCCGCGACCTCGACCGCAAGGCGATGAGGAGCGAAGGCAAGGTCGTCCAACAGTCGGTGATGCTCAACATCCCGTTCGGCCAGCTCATCATGCTCGTGACTACGGTGGCCCTGATGCTGATCTTGCGTCACATCGTCCTCTACACGAAAGCCGGCCGCGCGATGCGGGCCGTCTCCCACGATTTCGATTCGGCGTCCTTGATGGGCGTGAACGTGAACAACGTCGTGACGACGACGTTCCTCATCGGGTCGGCGCTTGCCGGGGCCGGAGCGATGATGTACGCGACGATCCTCCGCACGAACCTGACCCCGTTCCTTGGTGTGACTCCGGGCGTCAAGGCGTTCGTCGCGGCGGTCCTAGGCGGGATCGGCAACATTCCCGGCGCTGTACTCGGCGGCCTTCTGATGGGGGTCGTGGAGACGCTGGTCGTCTGGCTCGGCTTCAGCGGCTATAAGGACGCGGTCGCGTTCGTCGTGCTGATCGCCGTCCTTCTGTTCCGACCGGGCGGCCTACTCGGCTCTTCGAAGGTGGAGAAGGTATGAAGTTTTGGGCCGTCCGCCTTCTTTCGGTGGCCGTCGCGTTCGCGGTCTGCATCGGATTCGACAACTTCGCCCAGGCCACCATCCCGAACTTCTACCGACTGGTCGTCCTGGCCGGTCTGTACGTGACCCTGGCGGTCAGCCTCAATCTGATCAACGGGATCACCGGTCAGTTTTCGATCGGTCACGGAGCGTTCTACATGGTCGGCGCCTACGCGACCGGCTACTTCTCGAAGCACGCCTTTCATGGTCAGGCGCCACCGTTCGTCTGGATGTCCCTCATGGCCGTGTTCGGGGCGTTCTTCGCCGCCGTCGCAGGGTTGATCGTCGGTCTACCGAGCCTAAGGCTCCGTGGGGACTATCTTGCGATCGTCACGTTGGGCTTTGGCGAGATCATCCGTATCATCACCCAGAACGTCGAAGAGATCGGCGGTTCCTACGGCATGAACGTGCGGCCGTTCGGGTCTCCGCCCCACGCGCTGTCGCTCGTGTTGCTGCTGGCAGTTTTGTGCGTCGCCGTTTGCCGGAACCTGCTCAAAACGTCGCACGGACTTCCCTTCATCGCCGTCCGTGAGGACGAAGTCGCGAGCTCGGCCATGGGGGTCAAGACAGCGACGGTCAAAGTCACGTCGTTCATCATCGGTTCGGCCTTTGCGGGAGCCGCGGGCGCTTTGCTCGCCCACTCCGAGACGTTCATTTCGCCCGACACGTTCAAGATGGACGTCTCGTTCATCATCTTGACGATGGTCGTCCTCGGCGGTACGGGGTCGATCACGGGCTCGGTCATCTCGGCGGTCGCCCTGTTCGGCATCCCTGAGTATTTGCGCTATCTGCAGTCGATGGTCGGAGGCGGTTCGATCATGGGCGCCATTTTCGCGATCGGGCTTGTCGTGTCCGGACTTCGGTACGTTCAACAGAACTGCCACGTCGGACTGGGCAAGAAGCTCGGATTCTACGGTCTGTGCGTGTTGGGCGGTTTTGTCGTCCAGTTCGCCTTGACCCCGCTGTTCAACCTCGTCCCGGCCCTCGCCGCGCTCAGGATGGAAGTGTCCGGCCTCCGGATGGTCATCTTCTCGGCGGTCCTGATCATCTTGATGCTCCTGCGTCCGCAAGGCATCTTCGCCCACCACGAGTTCGGATGGAACGCGCTGGCCCGTCTGCTCCGCGGCAAGAAGGGAGCGGCGGCTTGAGCGAGAAGGTCTTGACCCTGACCGATGCGACGATCCGGTTCGGTGGGCTTGTCGCTGTCAACAAAGTCTCGTTCGACCTCCAGAAAGGCGACCTCTTCGGCCTGATCGGTCCGAACGGTGCGGGGAAGACGACCTGTTTCAACCTGATCACGGGCGTCTATAAGCCGACGAGCGGAGAGATCCGGTTCAAAGGAAAGCAAGTCGGCGGGCTCCCGCCCGCCAAGATCGCCCGGATGGGGATTTGCAGGACCTTCCAGAACATCCGGCTCTTCCCTGCCTTGTCGGTCGTCGAAAACGTCGTCGTAGGCGGGTTCTTACGCCATCGGACGACCCTGGCCAGTGCCCTGATGTACCTGCCGTCGGCTATCCGGGAAACGGAGAGGCTCCGGCAGGAAGCGATGGCCCTGCTCGACGTCATGGATCTGGCCGACGTCGCCGATACGCGCTCGGCCGACCTCCCCTATGGCAAGCAGCGCCGTCTCGAGATCGCAAGGGCGATGGCGACCCAACCGGACCTGATCTTGCTCGACGAGCCTGCGGCCGGAATGAACCCGCAAGAGAAAGAAGACTTGCAGTCGACCGTCCGCCGGATCCGCGACGACTTCGGAAAGACCGTGTTGCTGATCGAGCACGACATGCGCTTCGTCATGGGTCTTTGTGAGCGGATCGTCGTCCTGGACCACGGTGAAGAGATCGCACAAGGGCCACCTGAGGCCATCCGGAACGACAAGAAAGTCATCGAAGCCTATTTGGGCGAAGCCGTGTGACCCGCGTCGGCACCGAAAAGGCTCTCGGCGGCCATGACCGCGGCCGGTCGGCCATCGATCAATCCTTCTAGCCGCCCGTCGTCACCGACCCGGACGGCGGTCATCCGCTCTCCCGCAACGGTCGTGTAGGCCTTTCCCGGCGTGTCGTCGACTTCGCCCCAACCGGCGGCCAGGTCGCTCCACGTCTCGGGCCAAGATCCTTGAAGGATCATGGCCGCCAGGTCACGTCCGAGTCCGCGTGGGTCCACGGCCCTACCAGCGTCGGCGAGGGTCGTTGCGGTTTCACGGACCTCCGACGGCAGCGAAGAAGGCCCTACGTTGATCCCGATCCCCACTACGGGGACGACCCGGCCAGTGGCGTCCGGACGCAGTTCGGTCAGGATCCCGCCGAGCTTACGACCCTCCCAAGTGAGATCGTTCGGCCACCGCACCCGGCATCCGACAAGCTTTGCCGTGACAACGGCGGCGTGCATGCCGAACAGCCAGGGTCTTGGGTGGTCGGCGGCGCCTCTAAGGATCAGACTCATCGCGAGGCTCTCGCCCCGGACGCTGTACCAGGTGCGACCGAACCTTCCCTTGCCTCCCGTCTGGTGACGGGCAAAGACGACGTCCGTCTCGTCGGCGGGATCGAGGAGGAGCCTGACGGCCTCGTCTTGAGTCGACGGAGTCTCGTCGATCTCCAGCCAGGTCATGTCCGGACTTCGAGGTGGAACGGGAGGGCCGGCGCCGAGTGGGTCAGGCCTCCGACCGAGACGACATGAATCCCGGATGCCGCGACTCCGCGCACCGTTTCGAGGCTCACTCCGCCACTGGCCTCAAGGACGACCTGTCGCCCGTACTTCTTAGCGGCTTCGGCCATAGCGAACGGGTCCATGTTGTCGAGCATCACGACGTCTGCCCCGCATCGGACGGCTTCATCGACCTGCTCGACGGTTTCGCATTCGACTTCGATCTTGGTCATATGGCCCGTCGAATGCCGGGCCCGGGCGACGGCCTCAGATATGGAGCCCGCAGCCTGAATGTGGTTGTCCTTGACCATGACGCCGTCGAAGAGTCCCAAACGGTGGTTCTTGCCCCCTCCGCAGCGAACCGCGTATTTCTGGAGCGACCGCAGACCGGGGACCGTCTTGCGCGTGTCCGTTACGTCGACGCCCGAGCCTTCTAACCGTTCGACGAACTTACGGGTCAAGGTGGCCGTCCCGCTCAAGAGCATCAGAAAGTTGAGCGCGGTCCTCTCCCGGGCAAGCAGTTTCGTGGACAGGGAGCGGCCCTTCAGGACGATATCGCCGGGATGGACCGGCTCCGAATCCTCAAACTTGATGTCGACGAAGCAGTCGTCAGGATCGTTCTCTTCGTCGGCAAGAAGGTACGCCGCGATCCCGCAGCCGCACAGGACGCCGTCGGCTTGTGCTTCGATCTCCCAATCGACGACCGCGTCCGGGTTCAAACAGGCGGCGCTCAGATCTCCCGGCCCAAGGTCTTCCTCAAGGGCGGCCCAGGCCTGTTCCATCCAACCTTCAGGCGACGGGTGCTTCCAGCCCGTCATTCCTGGGAGACCTCGACCCCGCACCGGCCCGTGAGCTCGTCCAAGAGAGTGGAGTAAGGGACTTCCATACCGTTCCGGACCCATCCTACCGGAACCTTGAGACGGCCTGCGACCAGGTGCGCGACGGGCTTGAGGACGACGCTTCCCGAGCGGTAGACGACTTCGAACCGGTCCTGGCCCATCGCCCGGATCTGTTGGACTTCTGTGTAGGCGATCCGTTTGCGGTTCGTAAACCCGACGACCTCGAAGGCATCGTCGAAGAATTCGACGGACGTGACCTCGGCCTGACGCTGGACCAAGTCGGTCAGGGCCAGTTTGCCTAGGTCTGCCGCAGCGCCGGCGACGCTCCGGAGCCCCTTGGCCAAATCGCCGTCCTGAAGGACCGACTGGCCTTTCTTCTTAGCGCTGGCCCGGGCCTGTCGCGCGCCGACGCCGAACCAATGCAGCACTTCGGCAGGCGTGTAGGTGACCCGTTGCATCACGATGATTATGTCTACGGTCCGCCCTGAGATCGGTTGCCGGTCCTCTGCAGGCGGGTGGGGGCAAAGTGGAGGCGCCGAGCAGATTCGAACTGCTGGATGAGGGTTTTGCAGACCCTTCCCTTAACCACTTGGGTACGGCGCCGGGGAGGGTCAATATACCTTGCGCCCGTGCCGCATAATGGGCGCATGAGCCTGGAGAGGATCCGCGCCGTCTGCCTTTCGATGCCGGGTGCCGTCGAAGACCATCCTTGGGGCGACTACGCGTGGAAGGTCGGCGGCAAGGTGTTCTGCATCTCGGGCGAGAGCGGGACCGGCGTCACGGTGAAGGCCAGGCCAGAGGACCAGGAGGGGCTGACCCAAGATCCGGCGGTCAACGTCGCAGCCTACGTCGGACGGTTCGGATGGGTGACCGTGGACGTCGGCGCCGGCACGACGGACCTGGCCGAGGGCTTGATCGCCGATTCGTACAGGCTCGTCGTCGCCGGGCTACCGAAGTCCAAACGGCCGGCTCACTCGTAGCTGTAATCGCCGCTGTGGCAGTCCTCGATGTACCTCGCGAGGAGATCGATCGAAGCCTGGACGTCGGACTTGTGGACCGTCTCGTTCACAGTGTGGACGTAGCGGCACGGCACGGACAGGGTGAACGCGGGGATCCCTCCGTTCAGGCGTTGCACGCCGCCAGCGTCGGTGCCTCCCATCGGAAGCAGTTCCAACTGGTACTTGATCCCGTTCTTCGAGGCCAAGTCCCTGAAGTGGTTCACGACTTTGGGATGACAAATGAGCGAACTGTCCAGGATCTTGATCGCCGTTCCCTCACCGAGTTTGGTCACACTGAGTTCGTCCGGAATGCCTGGAAAGTCGTTCGACAAGGTGATGTCGATGGCGACGCACACGTCCGGCTTGATCGCAGATCCCGACGCCGTCGCGCCCCGGAGTCCGATCTCTTCTTGGACCGTAGCGACGGCATAGATGTCGACGGCATGGTCTTTGGCGGCTTTGAGGGCCTCGATCATGACGAAGACGGCGACGCGGTCGTCCATCGCCTTGCAAGTGAACAGGTCGCCCATCTGCTGGAACGTCCGGTCCATCGTCACACCGTCACCGATCTGGACCTTAGACTTTGCACCTTCGCCGGAGTGGCCGATGTCGATGAAGTAATCGTCGATCGTCATCTCCTTGTTCTGCTCTCCGGCCGTCAGGAGGTGCTTGGGTTTGGTGCTCTGCATCAAGACGCCCTTCAGCGGCCCGCCCGACGTGTGGACGAGGACGCGCTGGCTCGCCATCTGGCGCGGGTCCCAGCCTCCGACGGGGGCGATGCGAAGGAACCCCTTGTCGCTGACGTGCTTCACCCGGAAACCGATTTCGTCCATGTGGGCGGCCAACATCAGCTTGCGGCCCGTCCCGCGAGGCGAATTGGCCGGCTTAAAGGCCGTCAAGTTGCCCAAAAAGTCCGTCGTCAGTTCGCAGAAGGAGCCCAGTTCCCTCTTGACGATCTCGCGCACGGCGTCTTCTTGGCCCGGACAGCCGTGGGCTTCGGTCAGCTCCTTCAAAAGTTCAACGTTCATTCGAAGGATTTTTACCCTTCGGCAGCGACGCTACGCTCCCTACTGGGCTTGGGCCCACATGCTTTGCATCAGCCGGGTCGAATAGACAAGCTTGACGCCACCTTTGTAGATCCCGCCGGACATCCTTTGATGGACGACTTCGCCTTTCAGGTCTTGGAACTGGCCCTTGACGGCGACGTTGAAGTCCAAGCTTTTGCCTTGGGGAAGCTCTCGGTCGCACTCGAATCCGAACCCGCTCCGCGAGATGTCGGTGATCTTGACGTTGACCGGGCCGTCTGGCGCCTGCCATACGGCAGGGAGCTTTTGGACCAAAGTCCGGCCGTCACAGTCGGCTGGACGGCACGTCGCGGCCTGGGCCAGCGTCAGGACGAGGTTTTGCTCTTGCACCAAGGCGACCGTAGCGTGGGCGACGTGTTCTTCCCGGTCGCCATGGACGGTGACCGTCAGCTTCGAACCGATCGGAGGGATGTCCTCCGTCATCGACACGACCCAGTTGAGCCCGCTGCAATGCAGGAGCCACCCCTGGTACTTCTTGCCGTCTCCAAAGCCTCCTAGGGTTATTCGCTTACCCTGGAGTCTGGACTCCATACTCTGATTCTTCGGCAATCGATAATCGTTTGCTCAGGCCCACTTGCTTGTCAGGGACTGCAATCGGTGGTATCCATCCGCCAAACCGATGGGAGCGGGACGACTTCGTCGCCGCCAGGGTCCGGCCGGTATCCTCAGGGGGTTCCATGCCGCACAACGTGATCATCGTCGGATCGGGCCCAGCCGGGTACACGGCCGCCCTGTATGCCGCACGCGCCGACTTGAAGCCCCTCCTGTTCACCGGCCCGGAGCCCGGCGGCCAATTGATGATCACGACCGACGTCGAGAACTACCCCGGCTTTCCGGAAGGGGTCATGGGGCCGGACATGATGGACCTCTTCCGCGACCAAGCGGCCCGGTTCGGAACCGACATCCGCTCCCAGACCGTCAACCGGGTCGACCTCTCGCGCCGGCCGTACAAGGTCTTTGTCGGCGACGAAGAGTTCGAGACCAAGTCCTTGATCGTGTCCACCGGAGCCTCGGCCAAGTGGATCGGTATCGAAAGCGAAAAGACGTTCGGCGGCTTCGGGGTCAGCGCCTGTGCGACCTGTGACGGTTTCTTCTTCCGGGGGAAGGAGGTCATCGTCGTCGGGGGAGGGGACACGGCCATGGAGGAGGCGAACTACCTGACCCGTCACGCGTCGAAAGTCGTCGTCGTCCATCGGCGCGACACCTTGCGGGCCAGTAAGATCATGCAACAGCGCGCGTTGGACAACCCGAAGATCGAGTTCGTCTGGAACGCCGCGGTCCAAGAGGTCTTGGGCGTGACGGAGCCGCACCGGAAGGTCACGGGCGTAAAGCTCGCCAGCACGGTCGACGGGAAGGAGTGGGAACGATCGATCGACGGCGTGTTCGTCGCGATCGGTCATAAGCCGAATTCGGACGTCTTCGCCAAATGGCTCGAAACGGACGAACTGGGATACATCAAGGTCGAACCGTACTCGACACGGACGAAGCTGCCGGGCGTGTTCGCCTGTGGTGACGTCACCGACCGGACATACCGCCAAGCGGTGACGGCGGCCGGAACCGGGTGCATGGCCGCGATCGACGCCGAGCGGTTCCTCGAATCCGAAGGAGAGTGACGTTGCCGGCCCTCCTGCTGTTCTGCCTATCGACGGGTTTGGACTGGCACCGGACCGAGGTGCCGAGCAGGTTTCCGAACGGAGCGGTCCGGATCGTGAAGACGTTCTCGGATCCCTTGTCGCCCCAGAAGCGTTCGCCACTAGGCGACTGGTCTTTCGACCGTCTTTCCGTCGTCGCGCTCAAGGACAAAGATTCCGAATCGGACCGTATCCGTGTGTTCGGTTCGTCCGGGCCGGACCGCCTTGTCACGACCGGGCGAGCGGCTGCGTTCTTCGAAGTCCTGTTCGACCTGAACTACTCGGCGTTCCGCTTGGACCATTCGCCGCAGTTCGGTGACGGGTGCATCGACGTCTACCTGGCGACCGGTGGTGATCCGGGCGGACAGCAACTGTTCTCGGAAGACCCTCAGCCGTTGAGGCCGTATGTCGGCAGTTCTCGGGTGAACACGGTGTACATCTACGACGTCGGGAGTCTGACGGACCCCCTCGAAGCGTGCCGCGAGCTTGCCCACGAGTACGGCCATGCAACCCTTCCACCCGTCCGGATTCCCAACGCGCCGGAAGAGTGGGTCAACGGCGACCTCGGCGAACGGATCTATCTCTCGTGGCTCGCCGACGCCCTCAAGTCAGGGCGAATCGATTCGGCGGTCACGTTCGGTGCCGATTTCCGGTCCGTGCGAGCCTATGTCTCCGGCAAGGTGGACAAGTTGGTCTCCCCCGTCGTTCTTCGTGGACCCGACGCGGCCGCTCTTGCCAAAGGGGGGCGTCCGGGGTTCGACGCGTACCTTGGTCTCGCGGCCTACGCGTTCCGTCACCTGCCGCTCGACGTGTTCCGCCGCTCGCTTGTCCTGAACCCGGACCAGACCGCGTCGGGCTATGCCAAGGCCCTCGTCGAAGCCGTCACCGAGAAGCGGGACGTGTCCGTTTCGGACCGAGGATCGAAAGCGCTTTGGATCCCTGTCGGGGCCGCGGGCCAGGTCGCCGGAGGAACGGTCAGGGCGCGAAAGGGCGCCTGGTGCCTTGTCGCCGTAAAAGGAAAAGTCCGGATCTTGAACCCCGCCCCCTGAGGAATACCGGGCGCGCGCCGAACATCAATACTGACAGCCGCCCTTAGGAGCGCTGTTCGGAGCGCAGCGCTTGTCAGAAATCCTCTCCCAAGCCGAAATCGAAGCCTTGCTCAGCTCACTGAACCCTGAAGCGGGTCCGGTCGCTGAAGCGAGCGCTCCAGAGTTCGCGCCCGCGACGCCGGGTCAGGCTCGCCCGCGCCAGGTCTCGACGGCCTATGAAGTCTACGACTTCCGTCGACCCGACAAATTCAGCAAAGACCAACTCCGTACGCTGCAGATGTTGCACGAAACGTTCGCGCGCATCAGCGGCAGCAGCCTGTCGGCCTTTCTTCGTAGCCCGGTCAACATCGATCTCATTTCGCTCGAACAGGTCCCGTTCGAGGAGTACCTTCGCAGCATCCAGAGCAGTGTGTTCACGGTCATGACGATCCCGCCCCTGAACGGTCAAGCCGTACTGGAGATGGAGTTCGCGACCGTCCTGATCATGATCGACAAGCTCTTGGGCGGACCCGGCCGACCGATGGAGCGCTCGGTCTTGACCGATATCGAGCAACCGCTGGTCAAGCAGATGGTCGAGCGCATGTTCCACGCGCTGAAGTCGGCATGGGAAGGTGTCGTCATCGTGAACCCCGGGATCGAGTCGATCGAGACCAGTGCCCAGTTCGTCCAGATCGCACCGCCGACGGACATCGTCATCAGCATCCTCTTCGAAATCCGGATCGGCGACGCGCGCGGTGCCATGAGCCTTTGCATCCCCTACATGGTCTTGAAACCTGTGACGACCAAGCTCAGCGCCCAGAAGTGGTTCGCGAGCGGGAACAGGAAGCAAAAACCCGAGTATCGGCGCGCCCTTGTCCATCACATCAACGCTGCGCCCGTCGAGTGCACGGTCAAGCTCGGCAACTGCAAATTGAACGTCCGTGACTTCCTGCACTTGAAGAGCGGAGACGTCGTCCGGCTGGACCAGCGCTCGGAGCGCGACATTCTGATGCTCGTCAGCAGGACACCCAAATTCGAGGGCCGGCCGGCCCTTCACGGGCGGAAGCTCGTGTTCAACGTCACCGGACCTTATATCGAGATCTAACATGCCCAGAATCGCCCAAGACGTACTCAACAAGCTCAGCACCGTTGTCGGCCAGGTGTGGCAGACCGTGTCTACGACCGTCAGCGAAGCTGCCGGGTTCGCGGTCAACTTCAGCAACCCGCTCGTCCTTGCGACGACGGGGGCCGACATCCAAGCGGAAGTCAATTCACCCCGCTTCGTGATCACGTTTTCGTTCGCCAGTCAGCCGGAAAACGGCATGATGGTGTTCCTGTCGCCGGACACGGTCGCCGATCTCTACGCCTCGTTGAAGGGCGAAATGCCGCAGACGGTGGACGAAGGTCTCGTGGCCGACGTTCGGCCCGTCCTCGAAGCGATCGTACAAGGAATCTGTCTTGGCGTCGGAAGCGCACGCAACGAGCCGATGGTCGCGAGCGGTCTGACGGTGCGCTACCAAATCCCGACGTTGACGACATCGATGCAAAAGTCAGAGGAGCTCGTCCGCTGTAACGTTCCGGTCAGTTACGAGGAGTTCTCGGGCACCGTGGTGTGGCTCCTCGATTCGGAAGTCGGCTACCACGTGGCCGGAGTCGAACCCGGTGACGAACGCAGCCCCTTCGCGTCGGTCTCGGGCTCGGGATCGGCGAACGGCGCGGACGCGCCGATGTTCGACGAGAGCGGCCTTGAGATCATCATGGACATCCCGCTCGACGTCAGCGTCGAATTGGGGCGTGTCAAGCTTCAAGTCCGGGAGGTCTTGGAACTCGGAGCCGGATCGATCGTGGAGATCGATAAGGCGGCGGGGGAACCGGTCGACGTCCTGGTCAACGGCCGGCTCGTCGCACGGGGCGAAGTCGTCGTGATCGACGACAATTTCGGCGTCCGTATCACCGAGATCTTGAGCGTGCACGAGCGGCTCATGAAGCTGAACGAGGCGGCGTAATGCGCGCGGTCATCTCCGCCGTCACGGTCGTCGCTACCGGCGTCGCCGTTTCCGCCCAGAGCTTAGGCACGAAGGCGGACGTCGTCGCCAAGACGGCCTCCGGGCCGATCGTCCGGCCGATGGACCTCCTCCAAATAGTGGTGGCCTTGGCCGTCGTCGGATGGTTGTTGAAGTGGGCGCTCCCCAAGGTCGCGGGCAGGCTTGCGTCCAAACCCAAAACGAGCCCAGGCTCGACGATCTCGGTCGACGAGACCTTGTCCCTCGGTAACGGGCACCTCCAAGTCGTGACGGTCCGCGGACGGGCCTTGCTGCTCGCCGTTTCCGCGACCGGGACCACGTTCCTGACCGACCTGACGCCCGCCACGGCCCCCGGAACGACCGCCGCGCCCGAAGAGACGCCCGCGTTCTTCGAAATGCTCGACGCCGCCGATGGCACGTCCGAGCCGACGGCACTGAACGCGACGACCCCGAGCGACGATCCCGGCAGCATGTCGATGGACGATGCGATCGCTTTGATTTCGGCCGCCCGCAAGCGGCTCGACACTCCGGAAGCGACGGGCACCGGTGCGCTCGATAGGCTCAACCGCCTGACGGGAGGACGATGAACCCGAAGGCCACCGTGTTCCTCCGGTCGGCGCTTGTCCTCCTTCTGATCGCGTTCGCGGTCATGGCGACGCCCCAGTCCGTCCTAGTCCCGAGCATCCAACTCGGCGTGGGCCCCGCGAAGGGCCAAGACCAACTGAGCACGAGCCTGCAACTGTTGGCGCTCTTGACCGTCCTTAGCATCGCTCCGGCCATCCTGATCTTGTCGACCGCGTTCACACGCATCGTCATCATCCTAAGCTTCGTCCGGACAGCCCTCGGAACGCAGTCGATCCCACCGAACCAGGTCATCGTCGGGCTCAGTCTGTTTTTAACCTTTTTCGTCATGGGGCCGACGTACGAGCGCATCAACAAGGAAGCCATCGTCCCGTACACGGCCAAGCAGAACCCCATCACCTTCGACGAAGCCGTGAAGAGGGCCGAAAAGCCCGTGAAGGAGTTCATGCTGAAGAACACCTATGAGGGCGACCTCAAGATGTTCCTCGAGATGCGGAAGCAGACCCCGAAGAACCGGGAAGAACTCGACATCTTCTCGCTGATCCCGGCGTTCGTGATCAGCGAACTGAAAACGGCCTTTATCATCGGCTTCTACATTTTTGTCCCGTTCGTGATCATCGACTTGATCGTCGCGAGCGTGATGATGGGCATGGGCATGATGATGATGCCGCCTGTCGTCGTCTCCCTGCCGGCCAAACTCCTCGTGTTCGTCCTTGCCGACGGTTGGAGCGTGTTGGCCCACGCCATCCTCTCGGGGTATTCGTGAACCACGCCGTCGTCCTCGACTTGGCCCGCCAGGGTATGACCGTCGCCCTGATGGTGACGCTTCCCGTGCTCGCCGTCGCCTTGTTCACCGGTCTTGCCGTCAGCGTCTTTCAGGCCGTCACGCAGGTCCAGGAAATGACGCTGACGTTCGTCCCGAAGCTGATCGGGGCGGCCATCGTCCTGCTGACGATGGGGAGTTGGATGCTCACGACCCTGGTCAAGTTCACCCACCTGTGCTTTACGCACGCGGCCCAGATCACCCAGTGAAGCTCGACGCCCACTTTCTGTTCGCCTGCCTGTGCATCTTCGTGCGTTGCACGGCGATGCTCTTGTCCGCGCCGGGTTTGGGAACCGTCGTGCCCGTCGTCGTCCGGACGCTATTCGGAGCGCTTCTGACTTTCTGTCTTGTACCGACCCTTCAACCTCTGATCGGCGAGATGCCTGGGACGTTTCTCGGGCTCGGGATGGCGGTCGCGCACGAAGCGATGATCGGCGTCCTGATCGGCGGTTTCCTCCAGCTTCTCGTGTCTGGTGCACAAGCCGCCGGAGCGTTCCTGGACGTCCAGATCGGCACCGGCTCGGCCCAAGTCTTCAACCCGTTCCTTGGAGTCACGGCGACCCCGCTCAGTCAGTTCAAGGCGGTCTTGACGACCGTGCTCGTGTTCCTTTTGAACGGCCATCGGACGATGATCGCCGCCTTTGCGAAGAGCTACGACATGTCCGGTCCGACCCTTCACTCCGTCCAGGACAACCTGTTGGGGTTCATGACGACGACGAGCCTCGTCAGCCTGCAGATCGCGGCACCCGTCGCGGCCGTGACGTTGATCATCGACTTCGCTGCGGGCATCGTCAACAAAGCCGTCCCTCAGACGCAGCCGTTCCTCTTGTCGCTGCCCGCCAAGCTCGCCGCCGGCATCGTCGTCGTCTCACTCGGGCTACCCGCCCTCGTCGCGGCCGTTCAGAGCGGCCTCGACTCCGCGTTCACCCATTTGGGTCGAGCGTTAGGAGGCGGATAGGTGCCTGAACAACCTGCGGGCGAACGGACGGAACAGGCGACGCCTCGCCGAAAGCTTGAGGCGCGCAAGAAAGGAACCGTCGCGAAATCGAACGACATCACGGGAGCCCTTGGGCTTTTGACGATCGCCTTGATGGCTCCTTCCGTCTTCACGAGCCTCTCGACGGCGTTCCTGAGGGGCGTCAATACGTCGATCGCACGGGTTCCGTCGACGGTTTCGCCCGTGGAAGTGGGACGGTACTCGGCCACACTGTTGGCGCCCGCTGCGGCCGGGGTCCTGCCGCTCCTCGCGGCGGTCATGGTGGTCGGGCTCGTCAGCAATTTCGCACAGGTCGGCTTCGTCCTTAGCGGCGAAGCGCTGTCGCCCAAACTGGAGCGCCTCAACCCGCTTCCGGGCTTCCAAAGGATGTTCTCGGCGCGATCCACCTTCGAGGGTCTGAAGGCGATGGGCAAGATGGGCCTCTTCGGGATGATCGCCTACGGCGCGGTCCGCGAGCACTGGGACAAGCTCTTGGGACTTGCCTGGTTGACACCGGCGCGCTCGACGGCGATCGTCGCCGAAACGATGCAGTCGGTCTTGGTCCGGGTCGGGCTGGCGTGGTTGGCCGTGGCCGTCATCGACTACATCTTCCAGCGGAAGCAAGTGGACAAGCAGCTCATGATGACCCGCGACGAACTCCGCCGCGAAATGAAGGAGCAGGAAGGGTCACCGGAGGTTAAAGGGGCGCAGATGCGGCGGCGGCGGCAATTGGCCAAGGGTGGGCTTGCCTCGAAGTTGAAAACAGCCGACGCCGTGATCACGAACCCCACCCACTTCGCCATAGCGATCCGCTACGAACGGAGCACCATGTTCGCACCGATGGTGGTCGCGAAGGGTGCGGACTACCTGGCCCTGCGCATCCGACAAATGGCGACCGACCTGGACGTCCCGATCGTGGAGAACAAGCCGCTGGCCCGCGCCCTTTACAAGCAGTGCGAGGCAGGCGATTATGTCCCTCGCGACCTGTTCGCGCCGGTCGCCGAAGTCTTGGCGTACGTCTACCAGACCGTCAAAAAGGTGAAGCGGGGCTAACCGCCCCCCTTAAGTCCGGGAAGGTTTTCTAACGAGATCGAGTAGGTCGAGCCCTTCGTGCCTCGAGGTACAAGGACGATGACATACTCCCGCGGCTTGTCGGTCGAGAGGAGCGAATAAGCGTTCGTCGCATCGACCGACGTCAACGGTAGGCCGATCTTGTTACCGGCCGCGTCGCACACGAGGATCTCGTATTCCCAGTTCGAAGTCGTCCAATGCAGGAGGGCGGGATCGTTCGGTTTCAGGGTGAACTTCCAGACTTGGATCCCCTTGCCCGTGTCGCCTTTCGCGGCCGCAGATTTGGAGAACGGTTTCACGGCGGCAACCGACCGTTCCAGCCGGTACTCGCCGCTACCGCCGTCGCCTTGAGCAGAGACCGCAAGGACGTAACGGCCGGGCCGCGTCACGACGACGGTCTGTTCGATCCGTTGCTCGTCGACCCCTACCGAGCGTGTCCAGACAGGTTGGCCGTCCGGGCCGTATAGGACGACTTCTTGAGCGAACGAAACCGCCTCGGTCTTGACCGTCACGACCTCGCCGACAGAACCGTCGAACTCCCAGTAGCCGTTGCCGCCGATCTTGAGCGGGGCTCCGTGCGACGGGCCGGCGACGAAGTCCGAGGCGGCCCGATCGACCGTCAGAGTGTACTGATCGCGGTCTTTCTTCGCCGGATCGACGGCGACCCAGACGTCGCTGTTTTGAAGCACGCGGACGACAGAGATGCGGCCGTCCTGATAACGGCCCTCCATTTCGAGAAGGGACTGGGGGGCGGCCGGGTCCGACGGCTTCGGGTTGAACGGGCTCGTTTCCGGCTTCTTCGGATCGAACGCCGCGATCTTCGGTGCGGGAGCGACGACGATCGTCGTTTCAGGTCTCAGTTCGGGGGTCTCGAACCTGAGGAACTCGCCGGCCTTCAGAGACAGCTTCCAGAGCCCTCGCTTTCCCGTTTCCGCGCCCGACTTTCCGGCCGTGCCCGTCCGTTCTAAGTCTTTCGGAACGATCTCGGTCGCGCCGACCCGGACTTTGCCCTGAGTTTGGCCATGGGTCGAGCAGAACAGATAGTACGCGCCGTCCAACGGTGCAAAGACCGCCTGTCGCATCACGGACTGGAAGTCTTCAAGGAACACCGGATTGGGAACGCCCGTTGGTGCGATCACGATGTCAGGGGAGAAAGCGGTATGGCCTTCGCGCCCACCCCCGACGTCGTCGATCTGGATGATTTGTCCAGCCTTGAGCGAAACGCGCGTCAAGAACCGATCGTTACCGGCAAGATCGTATTGGGACGTGCCGCCTAAGGCCACGTCGACGGACTTGTACGTCCTATAACGCAGGAACATCTGACCGCCCGCTTTGTCGCGGAAGCACCTACCGTGAATCCGATAGGCGCCGTCCTTTTCGCACTGCCACAGCAAAAGGGGCCGTTGGTCGCCTGGATACCGGTCGTCGTTGAACGCCAAGACCTTGTCCTTATCATCGACGATCTCGATGGCCGGGTCGAAGAAGTCGCTGCGCGCTTCCACGATGACGACGTCTCCGGCTTTCAAGTCCAAGTTCCACTCCGTGAACTCGCCCGGAGTCAGGATGCTCTTGGTTTCTTCGCCGTCCAGGTATCTGGCGACAGTGGCGTCGGTGTTCGCGAGAACGTCCGCGAGATGGCCCTGACCGCCGCGGCCCCCTCCGACCTGCGAACCACCGAAGCCTCCACCCGCCATTCCGCCGCCTTGAGCCCGGACAGCGCCGACGTTCAGGCACAGCAAGACGGCCATCGCCGCAACGACATTGGTTTTCATGGTTTGTTCCCCTCTTGTAGAGCTTTCAGCCGGCCCGATGGTTACAGTCCGAACTTACTGTTCCTGTCGTAGGCTCAACCTTTGTATCCAGCGGTCCGGAAATACAGAAGACTGGCTTTGATCGCCGCCAACGGATCGCCAGCAGCGGAGTCGAATTCGACGATGCCGAACGCGGTCTTGCAGGCGTCGAGCTGCTTCAAGACAGGCGGCCAGTCCATTTCTCCCTGGCCGGCAGGCACGTGGGTCTCGGCCCGGCAAGACGTTCCGTCTTTGAGATGGACCAGATGGACGCGCTCTCCGTGAGCCTTGAGAAGCCCGGGAACGTCCTGACCGCCACAATGCGCCCACCAAAGGTCGACTTCGAGCAGCATATGGTCCGGGCAGGACGACTCCGTCATGATCTCATAAGCGGTCCGGTCTCCGACCTTGACGAATTCCCCGCTATGGTTGTGGAAACCGAACTTGCGCTTGGCTTTGGCCACTTTCTCGCCGAATTTCTGCAAGCGGATGCCGCACCTGTCCCATCCGTCGGCATAAGCCCGCTCCGGAAGACCGGGCACGACGATGTACGGACAGTCCATGACCTCCGCGTCAGCAAGGACTTGGTCCAGCTGTTTCTCGCACTGGTCATATCCGACGTGCATGCCGCAGAACTTCAGTCCGGCGTCCCGGGCCATCGTTGCGAACTCTTTGGTCGACTTACCTGCCGTCCCTGCCGCTTCGACGTACCGGTAACCCATCTTTCCGATCGCCTTCAGGGTGCCCGCGGGATCCGCGTTCATCTGATCCCGAACGGTGTAGAGCTGGACTCCGATCTTCATGTCCGCAGTATCCCCCAGTCTGGCGTCCGATGGTCCAGACTGAAGCGTGGACCTGGAACCGATCGACCCGCACGCCCGCATCGGGCACGTCCATCTGAAAGTCTCGGACTTAGAGCGGTCTCTCGCGTTCTACTGCGGTGTGCTGGGCTTCACGTTGACCCAACGGCTCGGGCGCCAGGCCGCCTTCGTGTCCGCCGGGGGCTATCACCATCACATCGGTCTGAACACATGGACGAGCCTCGGTGGACCCCGGCCCGCGGACGGGACGACCGGCCTGTTCCATGTCGCCGTCTTGTATCCAAGCCGCAAGGCTTTGGCTGTCGCCGTCCGGCGTCTGCTCGAGCAAGGGGTCGTGTTCGACGGTGCAGCGGACCATGGCGTCAGCGAAGCCGTCTATCTGCGGGATCCCGACGGCAACGGGATCGAGCTTTATTGGGACCGCCCCGAAAGCCAGTGGCCCCGGAACGCCGACGGTGGGATCGAAATGGTGACGTTGCCCTTGGACTTGAACGGACTTTTGTCCGAATCCTGAGGTTCAGCCCTTAGGTCGACCGGTGACGGTGACCTGGATTTGCGTCACCTTGGCGTCCTTTTCCCTTATGATGGAAAGCGTGACCTTGTTGCCTGACTTCGTGGTACCCGACAAGAGTCGGGTCTCGGACTCCGGCCTCTTGACGCCCGACTTCGCCGTGAGGTTCAGCCCGGCCGAAAGGTGCTTCGTCACGATCTCGATCTCGTCGGGCGTCGTCCATGTGGATCCGACGGTCGCGCCGGCTGACGAATCTGTCCGGTACGCGCCCTCTTTGACGTCCGCGGCCGGATACGCGTAATAACCCATGTCCTCGAGGTCCTTTGCGGCTTCACGGACCTTGGGGCTTTCTTCGGCCTCGAGCTTGGCTTGGCTGGCAGGCGACTTCGAAGGGTCGCGCGGGACGGAGTCTCGGACCAACCCTTTCGCTTGAGGTTCGGAGGTTTCGCCAGGACCCGTCGAAGACTTGACCTCGGACTGGTCCGATCGCTTCGTCGGATCTTCGATCTTGACGCCCGGCTCCGGTTTGGAAGAGCAACCCACGAGGGTCACGAGCATGGCCACGGCAAAAGCCCAAGTCCGGAACATCATGGCGCGAGTGTACCGGCGCGCCCTTAGAGCGGACCGCCTCGGGCGGTTCTGCCGGTGCCGCCCTGCCTACGTCGGTTCGGCGCGCCACAGTTCATTAGTGTTCCTTAATGGTCTGTTCAGGTCGCGTTCAGAGACCTTAGCGATGATGTCGTCGTCGGAATCCCCCCGACAGAGAGGTCATCAATGAACATCCGAACGCCCTTCTTCCTTTCCCTGGCCGTTTTGGCCGCATGCCCGTTGGCTACCGCCCAAGACGTAATGGCGGTCACGACGGGGAACCGGCTCGTCCGTTTTCAAGCGACCGACCCGACACAGATCCTTGCGGACATGTCGTTCACCGGATTGTCGCAAAACGACTTGGTGCTCGGTCTCGACTACCGGCCGGCGACGGGCGAGTTGTACGCGATGGGCAGTTCGAGCACGTTGTACAAAGTCGACGCCGGAACCGGTCAAGCCACGGCCGTCGGCGCACCCTTCGCTCCGGGCCTGAACGGAGTCGAGTTCGGCTTCGACTTCAACCCGACGGTCGACCGTATCCGTGTCACGAGTGACAAGGGTCAGAACCTCAGGTTGAACCCGAACACGGGGCAAGTCGCGGTCGTCGATACGGACCTGGCGTTCGCGGCGGGAGACCCTAACGCCGGTGCGCGGCCGAACATCGTCGGATCGGCCTATACGAACAACTTCAACGGTGCCACGTCGACGACCCTGTTCGACATCGACAGCGACCTGGACGTCCTCGTCACCCAAGTCCCGCCGAACAACGGCACGCTGAACACGGTCGGCAGTCTCGGTCTTGACGTGACGAGCCTCGTCGGTTTCGACGTCCTCGGCACCGATCAAGCCTATGCGGCCTTGACACGGGCCGGCGACTTCCGGAGCGCCTTCTACCGGATCGACCTTTCCACCGGAAAGGCGGGGTACATCGGAGCGATCGGTGGGGACGTGTTCCAGATTCGGGACATCGCCATGGTCCCCGAGCCGTCCTCGGCCGTCGTCTTGACCCTTGGCGCCCTCCTGCTCCGGCGTAAGAAACGGTCTTGACCCGGCTCGGACGTCAAAGCCCAAGACGTGGGCTCAATCCTCCGACCGAAGGTCGAACACGTAGACCATGAACTCCATGTCGATCGAACGCCCGTCCTGCCGGTGGGCGTTCGGTTCGACTCCATAGGACTCGAACCCGAGCGAACGATAAAGGGACTTGGCCCGTTCGGCAACGGAGCTGACCCCGAGCGTGACCTGCGTGAACCCGACTCGGGTTCGGGCTTCCTTCAGCACGGTCGTCATGAGCGCCCGTGCAAGACCTTTCCCCCGGGCTTCAGCATCGACATAAAGGCCCCAGATCTGCGCTCCGTGCCTCCGCTTCGACCCCTTTTGCCTCCGGAAACCGACCATGCCGGCGAGCGCCCCCGCGTCGTCGAACGCACCGACGACGAAACCGGCTTCCGAAGGCGAGTACCGGTCTGAGACTTCCGCTGCGCTCATCGAAGACTCCTCGTCCAACGTCGCTCCGAATGCGAACGGATCTGAGGACAGGGCATGGAGCCGGAGCCGATGGGCGGTGTCGCACTCGTGAGCTTCTACGATGCGGACGTGCACCGGCCAATGTTACATTCCTCGCGGAGCCCGAGTACGATGGCCCGGTGCCCGAATACGCCGTGTTCCTTCGGTCGCTGAACGTCGGCACGACGAACCGTATCAAGTCTGCCGACCTCTGCGACGTGTTCCGATCGGTCGGAACGCGGGACGTTCGAACGTTCCTTCAATCGGGCAACGTCCGGTTCCAGCACGACGACACGGACGTGGAGACGGTCGCACAACTGGTCGAACGCGGACTGGAGGAAGCCGGGCTGAAACGCGTCGCGGCCATCGTCAGGACGTTGGAGGACCTTGACGGTCTTGCGGCCGGGAAACCGTTCGGGTCCGGCGATGGTGCCGGTCTGTCCCGGTTCGTCGTCTTGTTGCGCAGGCCCTATACAGGTGACTTCTCAGGGTTGAAAAGCCCCGATTGCACGTTTGTCGGCTCGACGCCGACCGAGGTCTTCTTGACCGCGCCGAAAGGTCTGCCTCGTCCCGCAAACCCTAACGCGACGATCGAGAAGGTCACGGGTTCGCCGTGTACGGGCCGGTTCTGGAACGTCGTCGTCGATTTCGCTGCGTTCTGCCGCAAGGGGTGAACCGGCGTTCGACGCCGGTAACATCGGGACATGGCCCCAGTGTTGTGGATCCTTGCGGCCTGGAACGACGGTGCGGTCGTCGGAGTCGGCGGAACGGTCACGGCGCTCGACGAAGGGACCCGAGTCCGGATGGCCAGTGAACTGGTCACGATCGACTATGCGAAACGGAAGGTCTCGACCGACTTCGTGTTCCGGAACGACGGCGAGGCGACCACGGTCCTGATGGGTTTTCCGGAAGAGGGCGGTGGAGACATCCAGATTCCGACGGCCCCACGCAAGACGTACTTCGAGTCGTTTTCGTCCTGGGTCGACGGAAAGCCGGTCGAGACGGCCCTCAAGGTCGCCGAGTCCAACGCCGACGAGCAGTTTTACAAGCAGTGGTGGACCAAATCGGTGGTTTTCGAGGCCGGCCAGACCCGTCGCGTGCGCAACGAATACGTGACCCAATACGGTTCCAATACGATGTCGATCGATTGGCTGACGTACGTCCTTGGTACTGGGAGGACATGGGCCGGGACGATCGGCTCGGCCAAAGTCGTCGCGGACATCTCAGGCGTTCCTAAGGGCTCGTTCGTCGTGTCGAACCCCAAGTACCACCGGCGGTCGGGGAACAAGATCGTGTGGGAGTTCCGAGACTTCGAGCCCGAAGAACTCACGTTCGAGGTTTCCATCGGCCGCGTCCGGACAGTTCGGGCCTGGGAGCCGAAGGCCGGAACCGAGACGGCCGGCGTCGGCTATGTGTTCCGACGCTGACGACCGGGTCTAGTGCGCCTTGAACTGGTCCATGCCGACGTTGGCGTGGCACGTGTGGCACAGCACCTCGCAGTTCTTGACTCCGTCGAGGTCTCCGAGACCGCTGTTCTTCTTGCGGTGGTAGTTCGCGGTCCTTGCCGAGACCCGGGTCTGGCAACGGGTCAAGTAATGGGTCGCGCAGACCTCGCGCTTGCATTCGCAACGGCCGCCGGCCCGCGCATAGGCTTCGGCTTTCGTCTCCTCGGAAAAGGCCATGACACAACAGGACGGTAGCAGGGCCCTGTATGGTTCAGTACACTTTGCCCGGACCATCGCTAGACCAGTGTGCGGTCCCGTCGGGAATCGAGGACGGCCGATCCAGAAGGGGTGTGACGCCAGTTTGTGGGAACCGGACGCGTATCGGCCGCGTAAAGTCTGGGGATGTTGAAATTGTCGGTCTTGCCGTTCTTGTTCGTCGCCTTGAATCCTCAGCCTCCCGTTCAAACGCCCCAGACCTCGGGTGCAAAGCCGATCGAGTTCAAAAGGACCGTCGTCCCCCTCGTCAAGAAGTACTGCGTCGGGTGCCATGCCGGTCCCAAGGCGGCCGACGGGATCGACCTCACCAAGTTCAAGACCCAAGCGGACGTCGACAAGAACCTTCGGCTTTGGAGAAAAGTGGGCCGAGAAGTCGGCGAAGGTCACATGCCGCCTTCGTCCGCCGCGCAGCCGAATGCGAAAGACCGCAAAACGATCGTCGACTACTGCAACGGGCTCAAGAAGCCGCAATAGACCTCTGGTGAACAAACAGGCCCGGACTTCGACAGAAGTCCGGGCCCGACGAAGTCCGGATTACGGATTGACGATCCAGCCGGCCTTGTCGATGCTTACTTGCAGAAGGTTCGTCGTGACCGGTCCGGTCTGGCGCAGGCTCAAGCGGGCCTTCATCAACTTCGTGGTCTGTTGGACGAACCTGTCAGGATTGGAGCCGAGGACCGTGTAGAGGGCATCGGTCGTCAAGGGGTTCGAGACCGCCGCTTGGGTCCAAGAGTTCGTCGTCCAGTCCCAGAGTTCGAGGGTCTGCTGAAGGCCCAACGTGTTGACCTTGCCCGTCATCTCGAACCTGAGCTTGCTGACGTCCGACCAGAGGCACGTCCCTTCGAACTCGATCTTTACGGGGTCTCCGCCGAGCGTGGCCGGACCACGACCGACGACGAGATACTGCTGATCGACCGTCAACAACTGGCTGACACCGCCGCTGACGATCGCGCCGGCCGCAATCGTGACGTTGTCCGTTTTGAACGGCGTTTTGGTGGCTTCGGACACGTCGACGATATAAAGCCCGCTGTTGATGTCGCTAATGAGCACCGTCCCGCTCGGGAAGAAGGCGTAGTTGCTCCAGGCCCCGACGAAGTCCGTGCGGTCGTCCGCCGGGAAAGTGTCGTACCACCCGACTTGCGGAGGGTTGAACCGGTCGACGTTCGTGTCGAAGATCCGCAGCCCGGACGAGTAGTCGGCTTGGAAAACGAACCCGTTCCGGTTGTAGAGGTTGTGGTCGATCGACGTCGTGCCGGTCGTATAGGTCGCGACGAGGTCGGCCGTCGCCAATACGCTGACGTCGAATACCAGGGTCCGGGTCGTGCTCACGCCGCCGTAGTACTCGTCCAGCTCGTCGTCCACGTAGAAGTACTTCTTGTCCGGGCTAAGCCAACCTTGGTGCGTATAGCCGACGAACGGATAGGAGATCCTGCGGATCAGACTGACGCTGTTTTTGTTCGTGACGTCCCAAATCTCCATACCGCGGTCTTCACCGGAGCCGAACATGATCTGCTTGCCCGCGTAAGGCCCCTCGGTGTACGTGACGACTTGCGCGTCGTGCTGATAGGTCGTCGTGATCGAGTTCGAACCGACGCGCACCGGGTTCAACGGGTTGGCCAAGTTGAAGCACATCGTCGTGCCGGTGCCGTCCCTCGAACCGCACGTGTAAAGGAAGCCGCTGACCGTGTCCAGACAGAGGTTGTGCGTCCGGCCCGGGCTGGTCAAGGTCTTGACCAAAGTCACGTTGTGGTTGTCGATGTCCGACATGTCGATGACCTGGACACCGGTCCCTTGGGCTTCGGTCACGGCATAGGCCGTCGACTGATAGACTTTGACGTCCCCCCACGTGCTCGAGGTGTGCGGGACGTTCGCGAAGTAGACCGGGTTCGCCGGGTCGGTCACTTCGACGAAGGCCAGTTTGTTGTTGGCACTGAAGAGAGCGTATTCGCGGCCCGAAGGGCTGACGTATCCCCAGCAATCGTTGCCGGCAGACGCGTTGAACGAGCCGAGGCTAAGGTTCTTGTACAACGTGACGTTCTTCGTCAGTTGAGCGTCGGCCCAGAGGGCCGCTGCAGAACAAAGGCCTGCGAGAAGGAGCCGGTGGATCCAGGTACTGGTCATGATCGTAGGTTCCGGTGAGGAAGACGCCGGGCGGACAGCCCGAAGTTCAAGGTGGGTTAAAGTACCACAGGCAGGGCGCGGGTGGATACCGGTTTTCGATCAGAAACCGCTCATCTGCGAGGTCAACGGACCAGGCGGATGCGGACCGACGTGCTCGTAAAAATGCCCTTGGGCACCTGTTCGTAGTACGGTCGAAGCTCTCGGACGGCCTTTTCTTCGTCGGCAGGGGTCAACGGGCCTCCGATCCATGCGGTCAAGGGCTTGGTCGTGTCATAGACGACCCGGAACTCGTAGTCTCCCGGGGAGTCCGAGAATTTCGAAACCCAAGGCTCGCTCCAGGCCATGCCTCCCAGAAGGTCGACGGACTTGCCAGGTTTCAACTCCAGAAAGTCTTCGACCCTCGCCGGATTCGTATTGCCGCAACCTGCTTCCCACTGGGGAACCTTCCAAAACAGTGTGCCGACCGGACGGAACTGGACCTGACAGAGCGGCGCTTTGCGGCCCTCCTGCATGCTGTCGCCTTGGATCACGATCCGGACAGACGTCTTTCCGACGTTCTTAATGGGAGCCCTGAAGAGGACTTTCTCGCCGATGTGACAGACTGCCTGAACGGGTTGCAGTCCGATTTCAAGGACAGGCGCCTCGAGAACGGCTGCGGCAAGTGCGGCGAGCATCATGTCCTTGACGATCCGGACCGAACATCGGTTCACGGCCGCACTCGGGCTATGGCGCCTCAGCGAGGCGTCGCGATGCTGGCCTATGTCCGTAGCGGGCAGGGCGGATGGTTCCCTGCGGTCGCGATCGCCGAACTGGCCCAAGTGCAACGGGCACTTGGGAGTCGCAAAACTTTGCCCGAGATGGCTGACGAACTTCGCGCCAACGCTGGGACCAGGAACGCCTAGCCTGCCGACCGCAAGTCCGAGGAGTCCGCAGACCGGCACACCGTCACCACCTATTTTCACGAACTCCTCGCGGCGCTCTACCCGCTCGAACTTCAGGAGGCCCTGACCAAGCCTCGGTCCGCTTTGGACGTTAGCGACGCACGCGCCCTCCTGAAGTTCCTCGAATGCAACCCGTACTTCTTCCGCTCCGGCTATAAGAAGCAGCGGGCAGTCCACCGTCTCCCACTGGCCAAGCCAGGCACCGACGAACGGGAACGGGCTCTCAGTGTCCTGCGCTCATGCCTGTTGAACCCTTCGAAGCCGGTCGTTCCTGACTGGCCAAGGCTCGCGCGTGTGACCGACCGCGAAGACTTGACCATATTGTTACGGGAAGCGGAAGAGAGTTCCGAATCCCGTGTCCTGCAAAACGCGGCTCGACTGCGGCAGTACCTGACCGGACTGGAAACGCAGTCTCGACGGAGATCCGGGTGAGCCGCATGACGGTGATTTCGGACCGGCGCCGACGAAACTGGAGCCGGCCGGTCCACGAAGCCGTTCACGTCAGGGCCAAGCCCGGCTCATTACCCAAGTCAATCCGAGAGGAGACGGAGCAGCAGCCTCCAGGCGGTCATGTCGGGGGGGTCGTCGGGGTAACAACTGCGGCGAAGTTCCATGTCGAAGAACCGCCGGGCATAAACCAGGAAGTCGTTACCGTCCTTGAACCGTCGGTTTTCGACATGTTCGCCATAGCTTGAACTGGAGAACCGGCCCCGGACGCACTTCATCACGGTCCCGCCCTCTTTGTGCGCAGTGTGGAATTCGGCTCCGTCTTGCATCCTCTCCAAGATCCTCCGTTGAACGTCCTCTGGAGACCTGAGATCGGACTCGAACGCATCGTAACGTTCCAGCACCTTTCGGTAGATCCCGTCCGGTTCGTCGGACATCGGAGGGAGCTCCGCGGGCTCGAGCCCTCTGGTCCAGTAGCCGAACCAGCTTGCCGCGGAGTTCGCGAAGTAGTCGTCGTTCTCCGGCCTGAACTTGGACCAATCGGACGTGACCGTCACCGTGAACCAACGTTGCAGCGGCCGCACTTCGTCCAGTTTCAGTGACAGCGTGAACGGACACCCGTTCACCTTACAGGCCGTCTCCATGACGAGTCGCCAGCCGTCCCTCCGAGGAGTCAACAAGGACATCAGGTGGCGTTCGAACACGACTTGCAGCTCTTCTGGGGAGCGGACGTCGCGGAACGTGAGCACGTGCGAGGCGAAGGTGACCCTGCTCAAGGCCCACGATTTTAACCCTTGAAGCCTTTCTGCGACGTCATGTGGACCGTTACTCCAAAATGTCTGAACCATACGCTTCCCGAGCGGTTCTGGAACAGCACGGTTGCACAGTCGCAAGCGTAACGGCGATGATCTACGAACGGATCCTGGTGGAAAGGGCCAAAGGCGGGGACAGGCGGGCGGCGGAACACGTCGTCCGGCGCCACTACCCGGCGGTCTATCGGTTCCTACGTCACTTGACTTGGGGACACGAGGACGCCCAAGACCTGGCCCAGACCACGTTCCTTCGAGCATCGCAAGGGATCGAGGGGTTCCGGTTCCAGTGTTCGTTCGGCCACTGGCTCCACAAGATCGCGTACCGCGAATATCAACGATGGCTCAGGGACAGACGGGAGACGGCACCGCTCGACGAAGCCGGTTCCGTTCCCTCGCCCGATTCTTGCGGTACGGCCCTGATCGCGCTTTTCGGCGCGCTCGACCGTCTCGACGACGACCTTCGGACGACCTTCTTGCTTCACGAGGTCGAAGGGGCGTCGGTCAAAGAGACGGCCGACATCACGGGCGTTCCGGATGGAACGGTCAAATCCCGTCTGTCGCGGGCCAGGGCCCTTCTCCAACGGCACCTATCCTCGGGCGAACCTGCGACTGTGCGACCGAAATGGGAAGAAAGACATGAATCGTCCTGATACGAGCCTTGAGCGGTTAGTCCGCGAGCTGCGCAACGACCTCTCGGACAACGGGGTCGAGAAGGCGGTCGGCGCCTTTGCCCCGACACCTGCCTCGCCGAAGCCTCGGCATGGTCCGAAGGTGTGGCGGGCGGTGGCGCTGACCGCGTGCCTCTCGGTCGTCGGTATCGGTCTGTTGGTCCCGAAGAAGTCGTCCGCCTCGGCGTCCTTTGCGCGCCTCGTAGCGACGCAAAAGAACCGCGAGGTCATGTTCCAGATCCTGCCGTACGACGTGGACAAGGATGCGGGCCCGTCTCCCAAAATTTGGAGCGGGTACGTCATGGGCCAGAGATGGCGGTACATCCAGTCGAACTTCGAACAGGCCTTCGACGGGACGGGCATGACCACTTACAACGCCATCGGCGAACGGCCGTTTGCGACGGTCCAGCGAGGTCAAAGTCCGGGTATGGGCAACATTCTCGGAAGTGCGGACCTCGGTAAGTGGAAGAACGATCCGGAGTCATTGAGCCTGGAGCACAACGTGACGTGGCGGGGACGAAAGGTCGACAAGTACGTTTCGCGTTTCACCTGGCAAGACGCCAAGGGCGAGCCGATCGTCGGTCGCTCGACCCTTTACGCCGACCCTGTGCGCGACCTGCCGCTCTATGCCGAGCACATCTATCCGTCCGGTAACGGCTATGCGTTCGAATGGAGATACGTTGATCCTCCGGACGAGGAACTTCTCAAAATCAAGGTTCCGCCAGGGGTCGAAGTGAAGGAAGTCGAACCTGCCGTCAGTCGGCCTGGGCCCCCCGAGAAAGCTCAACGGGCCAAAGGCTGACCAAGACCAGACGATCCTCCGATCCCTCCGGGACGGGGGGTCGTCCTGTGGCCGCAAAGGGCTATCTGTGATGCTTGAAGTACTGGATCTCGCGTTCGTGCTTTTTCGCAGCTTCGAGAGAATCGAACGTTCCCAGGTTCCTGCGCTTCCCGCTCTTCTCGTCGGTCTTGCGCGAGTAGATCCTGTACTGACCAGACTTGAGTTTGCGGATCATGAATCAGGTGACGCCCGGTCGAGAGTTATGCGACGGGACGTTGATGCGTGAGGGCGATCGATCGGACGAGTGCCCGCTTTCCCAAGGGGGACGCAGGCCGTGCGACCGATGTAACCTCCCCTCGTGACCGTTTCCGAACAGATCCAACTCGCCGGCACCATCGTGGCCGCGGTCGCCGCCGTCTTGGCCTACGCCCAGATCAAGTCAGCGGTCAAGTCCTTGGGACTCAACGCCGTCGTCTCGCGGCACGACATGTTCTTCACCCTGACGCAAGCCGTGACTCCGGACATGGTCCGCACGGTCGAGCTGCACCTTGCCGACAACTTCGATCTCGAGCGTTATCGACAGGATTACGCAGGCCGCCCGTTACGCATCGAAAGTTATGCCCTGATGAAGCGGAAATACCTCTACATCTACTTTCTGTACACGCTGGAGGAAGACGGTTATTCCGAAGAGAGCGGCGTCATCGCCAACCGCTGGTTGACAGAACTCGCGAAATACTACGAGTTCGCCGACTTCCACGCTTCCCAAGGCAAGTACTACGGCGGTTTCAAAGACTATGTGGACCGCATGACGCACGGTCTTCGTCCAGAACGATGGATGGTGCAGGAAGGGCACGAAAACGACCCTGATTGGCGCTCTTGAAGGGGACCGAGGGGGGTCGAAATCATCGCGACATTGAGCGGTCACGCGCGGGCCCCAAGGCCGTCGTCGACAGAGCGGAAAGGTCAGTGGTCCTGACGTTGTGCCGATCGCAGAGAACCCACGGCCTTCGGCAGGAACGTCGCACCCACGAGGCCGGAAGCGATCACGACGACACCGAAGAACGGGGGACGAGGAACATGGGTCACTGAGAGGGCCGCTAACCAGACAAGCGCGACACAACACTTGATGAAGACGGCGCGGAGCATCCATGCCAAGAACGTCCTTTCCGTCGCGATGAACCGCATGAGTCGGAGTAGCTTACAGTACACCGATGGTTCCACAATACTCAGGTAAGGTCCGAGCATGCCGGGCGTTCCTGACGTTCGAACTCGGTTTTCCAAGGCCGGCCACGCCGGTTCCGAGCAAGGTCACCGTCACGGTCGCCGGACTGGGCCATGTCCTCGTTTACGCTCAGCGGAACTGGTTCGGAGATCCGCCGAAGGCGGCGCCTTCGGAAATTCGATGTACTTCTGCGCCTCGCTCGGAGAGGTCGGCATCTGGCGCGTCAACCCGACGGGCCAACTGGAGCGGTTCTGCACGCGGCTGCAGCACAACGTGATCCAAGGCGGTGCAGGGATGGTCTTCGGCAAAGGGGGCGCTTTCGGAAGTGACATCTACATGTCCGACCTCGTCGCCGGGAACATCTTACGGATCACGCCCGACGGCACGCCTACTGTCTTCCTCAGCGGCCTTGACCATCCCACAGGCATGGCGTTCGGGCCGTCCACGCTCTATATCTCAGAGGCTGGGCGTAACCGCATTCTCATGTTCGCTCCACTGTCCGGATCAAAACCGGACGGGCGCTGACGCGTTCTGGCGTATCACTGCTGAAGTCCGCCGATTCGGCCGTTAGTAAGCGATCCTGTGCTTCTTCATCCCCACTCTCCTCTTCATGTGTCCGCCGTTCGACATCCGCTCCAAGCCGCAGGGCCACATTTGGACTGCAAGGCGAATAGCTCGACCACTGCACAAAAGAAGAAAGCCTGAAGAGCGGGCACAACGCCAACATCTCACTCTCGAACCCTCTCTATACGAGTCCCTCCGTCAGCTTGGCGCGTTGTTCATAGGTCAGACGCCGGCTCCGCCACACTTCCGATCCATGTTACTGTCCGGCGCGAGCTCGCCCTTGCTCCATACTCTCGGGTGCCTTCCTGCCGCATCAGCCAAGAGCAGACCCACGCGGATCCTCGCCACAGAACGACCTTCGGTTCTGCGAACCGTTGAGACCGGATGCCTTGACAATCTTGAAGGTCAGAATGTCGCAGTGGACGAACGCGAACCGCCGGCAGCGATCGAATTGGTCAAATCCGCGCTCAAGGAATACCCTGAGGTTCAAGGTGAGGAAGTCCAGGGGACGTTCTCAGTCACAGCCGGGCCGGGCGGTTTCAATGTCTCGATTCAAGAGTCCAATGGCGAACAGATCGTCTCCGCAGGTTTTTGGCACGACCACTTTGACGACGCCATAGCCGCCTCCGACTGCTTTCTTTGGCTCCTGACCCCTCTGACGCGGGTCGTGGAAAAGCGGAAACGGGGACGCACAGTGGGAGCCCGGCTCGAACGGCTCGAGAACGACGAATGGGTTCCTATGGGAAGCACGTCGAACCTTTTCCAGTCGCCGTTCGCCAAAGCCGAAGATGTCGTCCTTCAGAACCGCCACATCGAACGCGACCCTCCTGATCAAGTGAGGGGCCCGGGTCAGCCTTGACGTACGATCCCGCCAGCGTGCGCCGACCTAGGTGCCGGCGTCCCGGCCCGAGCCAGAGCGGGCCGCTTTCCTCAGTCTCCTCCCTTGTTCATAGCGATCGATGTAAGGCATGAGCGAAGCCATCGTGACCCCGAACAAGACCGCGGATGTCAGGAGGACGGGGAGGGGTTTCAGAGTTCCCCTCGGGAGTTCCACGACCAGATGGCTTGCGAGTCTGGCGAACGCATAACAGACCGCCCGCACGATCCACGTCTGTCGCCCGTCGCTCTCTTCGCCGCTCAACCACGTACCTCGAAGTCACATCTTACAGTGAAAGGTCATCGGAAAAGCATCGGAGCTCGACAGCACTTCTCATCGCGTTTCCTAAGGCCCTGCGCTTCTCTACCCCCAACCCCCTCCTCATGTGTCCGGCACGAACCATCCGGTCCACACGAAGAGGGGGCTCCGGAGCACGGTAGGCACTAGTTCATCTTCTGAACACGCCTCGACCCAATGGCACACGTTGCGCGGAGCGCGTTGCTTCAGGGCACCCGCTCGTAGACCACGCTCAGGTCCTCGCCGTAGACCGCCTTATACTTCGACAGATCGAGCGATAGCTTCGTCAAGTCCTTGCTCGGACGAAGGATGAAAGACTCGTAGTCGACCATGGTGCCCTTGGGTTCTGGACCGATCAACACGACGAACGGACCGGCGACCAGCCACGGAAGATTTTGGAAGCCGGGTTCCTTGGACGACCATGTCTTCTCGCCGATCTCGATCTCGGCAGGGACGTTGGGAACAGCTCTCGAAACGCGCCGATAGCGGCCGACATAGCGGACGTGCAGCATCGGGTCGTCGCGCAAGAGGCGGACACGGTTATCGGGCACTCCGTACTCGATGGGCGGCTCGCTGACGAGCACGTCGCCCCTTTCCGTGACTTTCAGCGTCCAAGGTGGCCCTTGCTTGCGCTTGATCGTGACAGTGTCACCCTCTAAAGTCCAGGTTTCGGTCCGACCCTTATACCGACCACCATAGGCGACCTTGCCGTCGGGCGAGAGCGTCACCGGGATGATGCCGTAGTCCATGAAGTTCATCACGGAGGGCTCGGTGTCGTCGCCGAAAAAGTGAGCCGTCCAGTATTCGCCGCCGACTCTGGCCACGGTCTTCGAGGCCTGCACCGTTTCAGCCTTTTGCGCGACGGAAGGACTACCGTTGCCGTCCGGACCACAGCCTGCGGCGACGATCCATAAGGTCCAGGTGACGACCGATACGGGACGGGCAGCCTTCACGAGACCGCAATTCCTTCTGCCGCTTCCCTTCCGCGCCATCTTTTCCATGATAGTGGATCGGGCAATCCGGATGGCTCCACCCCCAACCCCCTCCTCATGTGTCCGGCACGGACCATCCGGTCCACACGAGGAGGGGGCTCCGGATCCCCTTTCTGTCCAAGCCATGCATGGTGCTCCGAACGCGATCAGGGGCGGAAACTCGAAGGGCACTGCGTTCGGCTATCCTCTCGCCGTGATCCCTAAGCAGATCAAGGAACTCGACGATCGCGCTCTGCTGGAACGGAACACTTGTTGAATCCTCTGAAGGTGCGGCCGAACATGAAGACCGTCGTCAAAACGTTGGAGACAGCCACTTGGAAGCGGTCAGACGGCGACGTAAGCGTCCTGCGGCTGGATCTGGGCAAGAGATCGTGGATCGGCACAGGCGGCCACGATTGGCGCATGCTCGTGGCCGGGTCTCTGGGGCTGCAGCGAGCGGCCCAGGCGCTCTGCTTGCTCTTGGAACCGCGCAGCGTCGTTTGGATCCGAGGCGGTCCAGTTCCTCCACCGTCGCTCTTGTCGGCTCGATGGAACATTGAGACGTTCACAAGTGGAACGTGGCTGGTCCACGGCTTGGAGACCCATGTCGATCTGAAGTCGTGGCGCGCCGTACGGCACAAGTTGGAGTTCTCGCCCCGCCGGTGGCACGTCCCTTCGGTTCCGGCGCTCGAGTCAAATCCCGATTGGGAGGGCTATCGAAGGATGTACGAGGGCCAGACATCATGGCGCGACGACGGCTCGACCGTGCACCTTCCGCTTGACCGTTCGGGGCTGCTCCTGCTCGCTAGGAACTGCCGGGACGCAGCCGGCGACCGTCGAGAACTGATCGACTATGAGCTCTTGTTCCCTCATGGCGACACGTGCATCCGTGTGCTCTATTCCAGCTTTCGGAAGACGTTCCGATACTTCTGGGAGTCGGATGCCGACCGTGTCGCAAGGGAGTCCGGCGTTACACCCTAACTCGCCGCTCGTAGCTTTGCCAAAAGGAGCGGTCTATAATCCGCCGTGCGCGTCATCGGCCTTCACAAGTGGCCTGTCTCCGAAGAAGGGATCGACGCCGATGCTGAGGGCCTCGAACCCTTCGACGACTGGCGGGCCCAGATCGCAGATAACTGGAAGATGGCCTGGCTCGTCGTCTTGACCCACGACGGCCCTGCTTCCGACATCGACTTTTCTTCGTTCGGCTATCCGCCGGACGGCGATGCGACTTCTCCGCGCGACTCGTGGCAAGCGGCGTGGGACGAACACCTGATCGAAGATTCCGCAGAGACATCGACGGTCGCCTTCTTCCTGCACGACGAACGACCGTCGGGAACGCTCTACTACGACGACGCCGAACTCCCCTTACCAGAGCCGTCGGACCTTCCGGTCGGCATGACGGACGAGGTCGCGTACAGCAGTCCGACGTAGCGGCCTCATCGCTCAGTCCCTTTGTGCGGGCGTCCGGAAGGCCATCGGCAGGTGGCCCGCTTGTCGCGAAGCACTTCTTCGGCCCGTCACGGCACGTCGCCGCCACAGGCGGTTCCAGCACGGACCGCGCTCCGCACGCCTGTCTCGACAGGTAACGCGGCTCCTAGTGCGGGAGTGCGTTCGTCGGGACAAGCGTTCCGCCGCCGTATAGTCTTCCTTCCTCGTCTAAGGTCGGAACTGCGCTGGATAGGTATCGTCCGTTCAGCAAAGGACAATGACCTTCTGGGAGAGGTTCTCGAACCTTATAGCCTCGCCCTCATCTGAGTAAAAGCAGGAGAGGAACCAGCCGATCTCTGTGTGTAGCCAGACTGCCTCAGGTGATATTCCAGCTGTGGCGACAGGTTGCAAAACACAGGGCGGAATTCTCCCGTGCCTCATTATGCCTTGATACATTGCCGTGTGATAGCTTGTGGTCACGATCAGATTCGTCGGATTAATAGAGAGGTTTGTGCCTGCGCTGGTTTCGTGAACCAGTCGCATCGCCCGTAGATAATCCGCGGGATTGTTTCGCCTATCAGCGTACCAGCCCAAAGGTAGTCCGATGAACACGACCAAGTGACGGTTTCGCTCCTGCCGCCTCTCCCACTGCTGGTATGCGTCCGAGTACTTTCTGTAGATCAATCGGGCCAGTCGATCGGGATCTGCTGGGATCGAGTCAATACGCTTTATTTCATGGTCGACAGATTTCGACTCTCCCTGGTAGAAGCCTACAGTGGTCCAAGCGTCAGGTTTTGGGCCGCTGTGACTATCCGGCCATGTAGCTCCCGGTACTTTCCTTGCAATGAACGATCTAACCGTCGCTTCATAGGCGATGTCTTGAAGTCTAGACGTGGTTTCGAGCTCTGCTGCGTGACCAGCAAGATCATGGAGAAACGTTTCCCAAATTAGATTGCCTATGTGCTTGGGGCACGCCTCGGCTTCTTCGGCAACTCCTAGAACTGCGCACACGGCGTCAAAACCGACATGGTCGTTTTCCGAGATTATTGTTCCAGGGCTTCGGTGAGCCGCCGCCAGACCACGAAAGCCAGGCATCTCGCCGAACTGTGGTCTGTCTTTTAGTAGTCTCTCTACTCGCTGGGCAACCGCTGTTGTCGGATCTATCGCAATCGTCATCATCGAGCTAACTACACCCGCTCGTCTCGCCGCACGTGTTGCACTTCAGGCAGACCCCGTTCCGCACGAGCGTATAGGAGCCGCAATTGGTGCAGGGATCGGCTTCGTAGCCCTTGAGACGGGCGACGCGGACGGCCTCGGTGCGGGTTTCGGGTTTCGGGTTTCGGGTCTCGGTGCCGGAACGGACTGTGGCCACGCCGACAGGTGCCGGGGTTTCGACATAGGCGTAGTTGCCGTGACCGTTCCGTTCGTTGCCTGCGTGCGACGCGCGCTCCCCGACACCCGGGCCCCGGACCCCGTACCCCGAACTCGAGTGGTCTTCCCGCGTGACGCCGGGGGCGATGTCGTCGATCGGGCCTTGGTCTTCCTCCTCTTCGAAGTCGAGGCCGGGCTGATTGGGGCCGCCGATCGCGTCGTGGCGGAGGTCTTCGGGCTTGACCTGGACGAGGTCGTAGCGGCCGAGATAGGTCATGGCGAGCTCGCGGAAGATGTAGTCGATGACCGAGGTCGACATCTTGATGTTGTCGTGGCCCATGACGACGCCGTTCGGCTCGAAGCGGCTGAAGGTGAACGCCTCGACGAACTCCTCGAGGGGGACGCCGTGCTGCAGGCCGAGCGAGATGGCGATGGCGAAGCAGTTCATCAGCGAGCGGAACGCGGCGCCTTCGCGGTGCATGTCGACGAAGATCTCGCCGAGGGTGCCGTCCTCGTACTCGCCCGTGCGCAGGTAGACCTTGTGGCCGCCGACGAGCGCCTTTTGGGTGTAGCCCTTGCGTCGCTGGGGCATGAGGCGTCGGCGGGCGATGTAGCGGTAAACGAGCTTTTGGGAGGCGGCGAGGATTTCTGCGTGTTCGGAAGTCCGGTAGTCCGGTCGTTCGGATCCGGAACCGGACCACTCCGAACCACCCGAACCGACCGGACGCTCTTCCTCGAAAGAGGCCTCCAAAATCGCCGCGGCGGCGTCGTCGGTCGAGGCGTTGAGGGGCTGGCTGAGCTTGCTGCCGTCGCGGTAGAGGGCGTTGGCCTTGAGGCCGAGCTTCCACGAGAGCATGTAGGCGTCGTTGACGTCCTCGACGGTGGCGTTGGCGGGAAGGTTGATCGTCTTGCTGATCGCGCCGCTGAGGAACGGCTGGGCGGCGGCCATCATGCGGATGTGGCCCTCGGCGCTGATGAAGCGCTGCCCGCGTTTGCCGCACTTGTTGGCGCAGTCGAAGACCGGATAGTGGGCGGGTTCGAGGTGGGGCGCGCCTTCGATCGTCATGGTGCCGCAGACGTAGTCGTTGGCGGCTTCGACCTCGGCCTTGGTAAAGCCGAGCGCGGCGAGCATGTCGAACGACCAGTCGTCGAGCTGGGCCGAGCTGAAACCGAGCTTCTGTTTGCAGAACTCCTCGCCAAAGGTGTACTTATTGAAGGCGAAGCGGAGTTCGAAGGCGTCCTTGAGGCCCGCTTCGAGCTTGGCGAGGGCGGCGTCGTCGAAGCCCTTCTCACGGAGCGTGTCGTGGTTGACGGCGGGCGAGCCTTTGAGGGTGCCGTGTCCGACGGTGTAGGCGACGATGTCCTCGATCTGTTCCTGGCTGTAGCCGAGCCGGCGGAGGGCGACGGGCACGGACTGGTTGACGATTTTGAAGTAACCGCCGCCCGCGAGCTTTTTGAACTTCACGATGGCAAAGTCGGGCTCGATGCCGGTCGTGTCGCAGTCCATGATCAGGCCGATCGTGCCGGTGGGGGCGAGGACGGTGACCTGGGCGTTGCGGAAGCCGTTCTGCTCTCCGAAGGCGAGGGCGTCGTCCCATGCCCTTCGGGCCGAGTCCAAGAGGTCCTGCGGGCAGTATCTGGCGTCGATCGGGACAGGTCTGACGCCCAGACCTTCATACTCCGATGCAGGCGCAGAATGGGCCGCTCGGCGGTGGTTGCGGACGACCCGGAGCATGTGCCCGCGGTTCTTGTCGTACTTCGGGAACGGGCCGAGCTTGCCCGCCATTTCCGCGCTGGTCGCATAGCTTTCGCCGCCGAGGATGCTGGTGAGGGCGCCTGCGATCGCGAAGCCTTCGGGCGAATCGTAAGGGATCGCCATCTGCATGAGCAGGGCGCCGAGGTTGGCGTATCCGAGGCCGAGGGTGCGGAAGTCGTAGCTGAGCTGGGCGATTTCTTTGCTCGGGAACTGGGCCATGAGCACGCTGATCTCGAGCACGACCGTCCAGAGCCGGATGGCGTGGCGATAGGCTTCGATGTCGAAGCGGCCGGTCTTCGGGTCGTAGAGCGTGCAGAGGTTGATGCTGGCGAGGTTGCACGCGGTGTCGTCGAGGAACATGTACTCGCTGCACGGGTTGGACGCGTTGATGCGGCCGTCCTCGGGGCAGGTGTGCCAGTCGTTGATGGTGGTGTCGTATTGGGTGCCGGGGTCGGCGCTGTGCCAGGCGCTCGTGCAGATCTCGTCCCAGAGTTCGCGGGCCCGGAGGGTCTTGACGGTGCGGCCGTCCGTGCGGGCCTTGAGCTCCCAGTCTTTGTCCTGTTCGACGGCTTCAAGGAACTCGTTGGAGATGCGGACGGAATTGTTCGAGTTCTGGCCCGAGACCGTGACATAGGCCTCGCTCTCATAGCCTGTGTCGAAGACGGGGAACTCGATGCCGGTGTACCCCTGCTGGGCGAGCTGGATCGCGCGCTGGATGTAGTTCGGGCTGATGCCGGCGGCTTTGGCTTCCGCGACCGCTCGGTTCAGTCCGGGTCCGAACGTCTTGGCTCCACCCCCGACCCCCTCTTCGTTTTCGGCGCGCGGACCCACCCCTGCCAACGCTGCACGGGACTTGGCTCCACCCCCGACCCCCTCCTCATTTTCGGGGCACGAACCCTCCCCTGCAAACGAGGAGGGGGCTTCGTGGTAGGCCTCCATGATCGCGTTGAGGTGCTTGTTATTGAGCTGCGAACCGGTGACGAGCGCGGCGACCTTCTGCTCTTCGTAGACCTTCCACGAGACGAACTGCTCGATATCGGGGTGGTCGACGTCGAGGCAGACCATCTTGGCGGCGCGGCGGGTGGTGCCGCCACTTTTGATCGCGCCCGCGCTGCGGTCGCCGACCTTGAGGAAGCTCATCAGGCCGCTCGATTTGCCGCCGCCCGAAAGCCGTTCGCTCTCGCCACGGATGGACGAGAAGTTCGTGCCGACTCCGCTGCCGTACTTGAAGATGCGGGCCTCGCGCGTCCAGAGGTCCATGATCCCGCCTTCGTTGACGAGGTCGTCCTTGACGCTCAAGATGAAGCAGGCGTGAGGCTGGGGCCGTTCGTAAGCGTTGGCGCTCCGCTCGAGGCGGCCGGTCTTGGGATCGACGTAGAAGTGGCCTTGCGGGACGCCTTCGATGCCGTAAGCGAAGTGGAGCCCGGTGTTGAACCACTGCGGACTGTTCGGCGCGGCGATCTGGCGCGCGAGCATGTGGCAGAGCTCGTCGTAGAACGCGTCGGCGTCGTCGATGGTGTCGAAGTAACCGTGGCGCTCGCCCCAGCTCCGCCAACACCCGGCAAGACGGTGGAAGACCTGGCGGCTGTCGGTCTCATGGTCGACGTCTCCGCCGAGGCCGGCCTTGCGAAAGTACTTCTGGGCCAGGATGTCGGTCGCGACCTGCGACCACTGGGCGGGCACCATGACGCCTTCCATCTTGAACACGGTGCTGCCGTCCGGGTTCCGGATCTCGCTCGTTCGCGGCTCGAACGCGATCCCCTCATAGCGGTCGTGGCCCGGCTTGGTGAAGTACCTTTCGATTTTCATGAATCTTCCTTTTACGTATCCTTGTGTCTACTAGTATAGCTCAGTTTTCCGCCACGAGGGCGAGGGGACTGAAGCCTGCGACGTCCATCCGATGGACGATCCTGGCGAACTCCGCGGGGTCGTCGAACTCGCGGTACACGCTGGCGAAACGGACGAAGGCGACGGGGTCGAGCCCGTGAAGTTCCCGCATGACGCGGTCCCCGACCTCGCTGCTCGGGACTTCGTCGTCCGAGAGGTCGAAAAGGTCGCGCTCGACGCGTTGGGCGGCTTCACGAAGGGCCTCGAGAGTGACGGGCCGCTTGTGGCAGGCCGTGACCATGCCCGTCAGCACCTTCTCCCGGTCGAACTCTTCCCTCTCCCCGCTCCGCTTCACGACGAAGAGCCTCGGCCTTTCCGGGGCTTCGAACGTCGTGAACCTCCGGCTGCAGCCTTCGCACTCGCGCCGACGCCGGACGGCTTCGCCTTCGCGGGCGGGCCGGGAGTCGAGCACGCGGTGTTCCGTGTGGCCGCAATAGGGGCATTTCATGTCGTCGTCTCTTCTACGTCCTGGCGGTGCGCCATGGGACGCGCTACGGGCCCCGTTGCCCGTTGCAACCCCAATATATTGGGGCGCAAGGGTGAAGACGGCACTACATGCGGGAAAGCGTCACTTTTTTTCGCACGGGTTTTACAGTCGGTTTTCCCGTCTAGGCTCAATCAGGATAGAAAGGTCGTGCCCCCAGTTTCTGAAGGATTTCGGAAGCCTCCGCCTGGTCGGAGACGCGCACCGCCCGACCGCACCTGAGGGCCGCTTTCGCCAGCGACTCCATGTTCCCGCCCGGTCGGACTTCGACGAAGTCAAGGCACATCGACAAACCGGCGATCAGTCGGTCACGGACTTTGTTCGAGTTCGGATGGAAGTCCTTCTCGGGATTGAGGCTGCTGACGGCGAGGTCGGTCTTCGGATCGAAGCGGTAGCGCCAAAGCCGGGCCGCGCGGAACGGCTCGTCCTGCAGTTCTTCGCCAAGCGCGCGGAAGAGGCCCCGGTCGAGGACGAGCAGCCGGGGCGCGCCGTAGCGCAACGGCACGACGGCCGACCGCTGATATTCGGGCGTGTCGTGCCCGCTGACGATCGCTTTGCCGTCCAGCACGTGCTCCTCCGCGAGCTTTTCGACAGCTTCGAGTCCGGCCCGCGTCGTTCCACGGGACGACAGGACGCACGCCGTTTTCGCTTCCAAGAGCTTGGTGTTGCCGTAGAGGAACAGCACGCCTGGCGGATCGGCGTCCATCTGCTCGATGCGGCGAGGATAATGGGCGTCGGCCGCGGTCACGAGAGAGACGCCGAGAGGGACCAGGCGCTCTTCGACCTGCAAAGCCTCCGCGACTTTGGCCTTCTTCCGTTCGTGCCACCCGTCGGCGACTTTGACCTTCATTCCGTACTCCTCGCGCAGCGCTTCAGGGCCGATACGAAGGAAGTCGTCGGGCGACCGTCCGAGCAGGTCGTTCCGAGTGAGAGCACGGGTCACGGTCTTGCCGCCGATACCGGGCGTCAAGGCAAGGGCGAGCGTCAGCGTTCGGCGCGAAAGGGCCATGGGGTTCCCGAACCGCATTGTGCACGGTCCGCACGCTCAGAATCGACGGTGCGACGGAGCCTCCGCCTACGGAACGAGACGCGCGGCCGCCAAGAGCACGTCCACGACCGTCTGTCCGACCGTCTGCATCACGTCGACGACCTCGCCGTGGTGCGGGACCGACTCTCCGAGCCCGCATCCGAGGTTCGTGACGACGGCCAGGCATCCGTAGTCCACGCCCGCCTCCCGCATCACGATCGCCTCGCTCGAAGCCGTCATCCCGACGACGTCGCCACCGAACGTCCGCAGCATCCTGATCTCGGCGGGCGTTTCGTAGCGCGGCCCGTCGAGCCCGACATAGACGCATTCCCCACGGGCCTTCACCGGAACGGCCAGGCAAGCTGTGTTCAAGGCGCCGGCGAGGGGGAACGGGACGGCGAACGGCGTGTGGACGACCGTGTCGTGGAACAGGGTGAGGCGCCGGCACGTCAGGTCGAGGAAGTCGGTGCAGACCGCGAGCGTCTCCGGCGCCCAATCGGCGTGCAACGATCCGACCGCAGCGCTGGCCAGACATCCTTGGACGCCGATTTCTCGAAGGGCTTGCGCCATGCCGACGTAGTCCACCCGATGAGGAGGCACTTTGTGCCCCGCCGAATGGCGTTGGACCAGCCCGACCTTCAGGCCGTCGACGTCGATCAACGTCCATTCCAAGCCGGCTGTCCGGCGGGCTTCCCCTCCCAGCGCCGCGAGCCGAGGGCCGATGCCCGTGCCTCCGATGATCGCGACGTCCGCCTCTGCCATGCGGTCAGGCTACCCCTGGGGCATACTGGACCGCATGCCGCAAAGCATCACCTTCTTGGGCGCGGCCCGGACGGTCACGGGCTCGAAACACCTCTTGGAACTGGACGGAAAGAAGGTCCTCGTCGACTGCGGCATGTTCCAGGGCCCTCGCGAGCTCCGCGAACGGAACTGGCTGCCGCTGCCCGTCGCGGCGCACGAACTGGACGCGATGGTGCTCACCCATGCGCACATGGACCACATCGGCATGTTGCCGCGGTTCGTCAAGGACGGCTTCCGTGGCCCGGCCTATGCGACGCCCAGCACGATCGGGCTGTGCCGGATCAGCCTTCCCGACAGCGGCCGGATCCAAGAAGAAGACGCGCGTTACCACGCCAGGCACGGCACCAGCCGTCATGTCGAGCCCAAACCGCTCTACGACGAAGCCGAAGCCTATGAAGCCCTGAAGGTTTTGAAGCCCGTCCACTTCTGGCAATGGCAGCAGCTTCCTGCGGGCGCCCAGTTCCGGTTCATGCCCGCCGGACACATCATCGGTTCCGGGTTCGCCGAGGTCTATTTCGAGAACGGCGAGCGTATCCTGATGTCCGGCGACCTCGGCCGGTTCGACCGCCCGATCCTCAAGGACCCGACGCCGGTCGAGCACGCCGAGTACCTCGTCCTGGAGAGCACCTATGGCGACCGGCTCCACGATACGACCGACCCCAAGCAGAAGATCCTCAGCGTCTTGCGGCGCGCGATCGAGCAAAGGTCGTGCGTGCTCGTCCCGTCGTTCGCGATCGGGCGCACCCAAGAGCTGCTCTGGTACATCCGGGAGCTCACTGACGAAGGCCTTCTCGACCGCATCCCGATCTATGTCGACAGCCCGATGGCGAACGCGGCTTCCCTGCTCTATGTCGAAGAATCGGAGGACTTGGACCAGGACATGCGCTGCGACCTGCGAGAAGGCCGTTCGCCGTTCTCGAGCGAGTTCGTGCGCTTCGTCCGCGACCGCAACCTGTCCAAGCAACTCAACCAAATGGACGGTCCGATGGTCATCATCGCCGGGAGCGGCATGGTCACGGGAGGCCGCATCCTCCACCACATGAAGCACCGCGTCGCCGACCCGTCTACGATCGTGATGTTCACGGGCTACCAGGCCGACGGCACGACGGGTCGCGACATCCAAGAAGGCACCCGCACGATCCGCTTGCTCGGTCAAGACATCCCGTTCAACGCGCAGATCGAGCGGCTCGATTCTCTGTCGGCCCACGCCGACTACGGAGAGATGCTGAAGTGGCTCCGCAACTTTAAGACGCCGCCCCGCAAGACGTTCCTCGTCCACGGCGAACCGCCCGCCCAAGAGTCGTTGCGGCAGAAGATCGTCGACGAGCTGGGATGGGACGTCGTCGTGCCAGGCCAGGGCGAGACCCACGAGCTGTGAGGCACCCCGACGTCCTCCCGACAGGCCGTCCCACCATAGGGTCAAAGCGCGACTGGGGCGAGCTTCCCCACGAGGAAAGGCTGGGCGTCGGGGTCGTCGGCTTGCACGAGGGCCACACGATGCTCGTCGCGCTGCGTGCGAGCGGGCTCTGCCGCGCCGTGGCCGGTTGCGACCTCGCCGAAGAGAAGCGCGAAGACGCGCTGGCCGCTTCCCCTGGCCTGCGAGTGACGGCCGACTATGACGAGATGCTGGCGATGACGGACGTGCGGATCGTCTGCATCTACACCCCGGACAGCCTCCACGCCGAGCAGATCGAGAAGGCGTTCCGCGCGGGCAAGGACGTCGTCTGCACCAAGCCGCTCATCAACGACGCGCGTCAAGCTTCCCGACTCCTCAAGGCGGCCAAGGAGACCGGGCGGCGGCTACAGGTCGGGCAATCGACGCGGTTCTACGAGCCGTTCCTGCGGCAGCGCGAGCTGTTCGAGGCGGGCGAGTTCGGCGAGGTGGAGTGCTACGACGCGCACTACGACCACCGCATGGACTGGTATTACGAAAAGAGCCCGTGGACGGCCACGGACACGGACTGGGCGTACCTCGGTCTCAGCCATCCGGTGGACTTGGTGCGGTGGTACCTCGGGGACATCGCGGAGGTGAACGCGATGGTCGCCCAGACCTCGATGGGCCGCAAGCACGCCCCGCAGCTCTTCGACGTCTACTCGGCGCACATGCGGACCCGCGACCGTCGCAAGATGGGCCGCGTCTTCGGCAACTACGGCATCACGGAACTTCCCCGCTCGCGCTCGCTCATCGAAGGCTGCCTGATGGGCTCGAAGGGCACGTCCATCGCCCGCTATCCCGATCTACGGCACTCCTGGATCGGCGCGGACGGGATCGAAAAGGAGGAGGACTATCACCATGAACTGGCGGGCTACTACTACCGCCACGAGCTCAAAGGCATGCATTACGGCGAGTTCGCGAACATCATCGACTCCTTCGCGAGAGCGCTGATCGACGGCACGCCCAACTCGCCCGACCTGCGCGAAGGCCTGCAGACCGTGCTCGTGATGGACGCCATCGTCCGATCGGCGAGCGAAGACCGCACCGTCGAAGTGCCGATGCTCGACTTCGGCTAGTGGCTCCATCCCCTAGCCCCTCTCAAAGCCCCCTCCTCGTGTGGACCGGCAGCCTGCCCTGAGCGGAGTCGAAGGGTGCCGGACACATGAGGAGGGGGTTGGGGGTGGAGCCGTCCGCTTGCGTTCCGTGTGGACCGGATGCCTGCCCTAAAGGCTCGAGCGGTGCGGATTTCAGACGGAAGGAGGATCCTATTGCTCCATCCCCTAGCCCCTTCCTCATGTTCGGCGCACGGACATCGCCTGCACACGAGGAAGGGGAATCCGGAGCCCCCTCCTCGTGTGGACCGGATGCCTTGTGCCGGACACATGAGGAGGGGGTTGGGGGTGGAGATCCGGGGCCGCCCACTAGCCGTCCGACTCTGCCCGAGGTGCCCGACGCGGCTCGTTCAAGAGGTTCACGGCACCCACGATTCCGGACGCGGCGAAGAGCGCCAGGAACGGCACGACCGGGAACGAGAAGCGAGGGTTGCCGAAGAACACCATCGAGAGCAACGCCGTGTTCCCGATGAAGAACAGGGCCGTCAGCGGTAACCGTTTGGTGAACAGACCCACGACGGCACCGAAGCCGGCTAAGGCGAGCAGCCAGGGGACGCTCCCGCGCGAAGCTTCGCGGAACCGGAGGTACTCCTGTTTGTCGGCGCCGAGGCCAGGCGGGCGCAACACGCCCTGCTCTTTTTGGAACGCCCAGTACGCCGCATCGGTCGCGTTCAGGAACGTGCCCTGCAACTTGGCAGGCCAGAGGCTGCGCACGAAAGCCGGGTTCTGCTTGGCATAGCCCAGAGCGGTCCGCGACGCCCTCTTGTCCCGCTCGACCTCGCCGAGGCCCGTAAAGTCGTAACCGAGCGAATCGGGGTTCTGATAGAGACCGTTCGACCTCGGGCTGTTGCCGATGAGAAGGTTGTCGCCGCCGTTGGTGCTGACGAACACGGGCGTCCCGAAGACCGACCAGTTCCTCAACGTCCACGGCACGAGGAACACGGACATTCCGAGCGCGCCAAAGGCCAGCACCGGAAGCACCCGTCCACGGATGGTGGACGGGGCATCGAGGAGCCAGCCTCCCACGACCACCAGCAGTGGCAGCACCGCAGCCTGGGGCCGGACCAGCGTCGCCGCACCGAAGAGAAGGCCCGCACCGAGCGCCCGCAAGGCATAGGCCGGTAAGCGCTTGCGCCCGCTCTGACCCTTTGGTGGAGACTTCGCTTCGATGTCACGGGCCGACCGTTTTCCGACAGGCAGCGTCAGGAGCGCGAGCGTGCCCGCCAGGGTCAGCGCGGTGTAGAGCGGCTCGGAGGCGAGGATCCCGCTATAGGCGACATAGGCCGGGTGGACGGCCAGCACCCATGCGGCGCCGACCCCGACCGCCCCGCTCCGGAACAACACCGCTCCGAGCCGCCAGGTCAAGACGAGACAGGCGAGAACGAGCACCGTGTTCAGCACCTTGCCCAGCGCCACGCTCGCCCCTGCGACCAGGAACGCGAGCCCGAGAAACCCCGGATAGCCGACGGGCCAGTAAGCGGTCAGGCGTCCGTCGACCGCATAACCGTGGCCCTGCGAAATCGAGACCGCGCGCAGGAAGTACCACTGGAAGTCGGTCACGGGTTGGGTGTCGACCCGCTGCAGCCACACGACGCGGACCGCGATCGCGAGCAACAGGACGGCCGCGAACCACGGCCACGACCGGTCCGTCCCTGTCCGCTTGTCCGACCCTTCCTTGGATCTGCGCACTGTCGGCTAGGATAGCCGGTTCGGAGCGATCGCGGCTTGCGGGAGTGTGACTAAGCCGCGCGGCGGCGTCCGACCCTTGCTTCGGGCACGATGCGGACGCCCGTGAGCCACGCTTCGGTCATGCGGCCCGTCGCCGCCTCGACGAACCGGTAGCCGCAGGCGTACACACCGGGCTCGACGGGCAGGGTGTGCGCGAGGTGGCCCGGCGAGAACGCGACGAAGCCCATGCTTTTGTAGTCCCCGTCGGGGCGGCGGCGTTCGTTGACCAACCGCTGGACCAGCAGTTCGGTGACGCTGCCCGGCCGGTTCGGCCCGCTCGCCTCGAAGACGAGCCCGCCCTCGGCCCGCGTGACCACGACCACGTCGTCGCCGACGTATCCGCCCACGGGCGGCGACGTCGGAACCTCGGCCATGGGGTCGACCTGCAGCACCTTTACCGCGAGCCCCACGAAGGCGTTCTTCCCTGTCGGCGAATAGGATCGGCCGGAGACGCGCCCCGAGCGGACGATGGTGGCGGCATAGTCGGCCCACGCCGCCGCCTGTTCCATCGAAAGCGTGTTCCAGACCGCGTTCGCCTGCTTCAGCCGGCCGCCCGCCGCGGCGAAGGCGGGGCTCGACGGGAAGGTGTAGCAGGCCTTCTTGCGCACGACGAGCCCGCTCCGCCCTCGGGCGATATAGTCGCGCCCGAGTTTGCCGCTGGCGTCTTCGAGGAGGGCGCTCAAACGGGCCTTGGCCATACCTGTTGTTATCGGCTCGTCCGACCGCCGTCTGTAGCTTCCATTGGTGCTCGACGTGTGCTCCGGATGTGCTCGACACGTGCTCGACACGGCCGTTCCGAGCACGTTCCGAGCACGTGTCGAGCACGTGTCGAGCACAGAGGGTGGCGTGCAAGGGAACCTGGAACGGAGCGTGAGACCCGCCTTTTTGGAGTCGGAACGGGTCGCCTACGGACGGCCGAGATGCTGCCTCCAGACTCCGACTGGTGGCCCGGTCTGGCAACGGTGTCCCCACTTCATCCCGCCGGACCGGAGGCCGTTGCAGACCGGGGCAAGGACGCCGCATCATGAATGTCCGTGAAACGGAAGCGGCATGA
>JAFDWQ010000007.1 GCA_018268395.1 Armatimonadota bacterium
GGCGCGGTAGACGTCTTCGGCTTCCTTAAAGCGGCCTTCCTTTAAGAGAAGCGCGCCAAGCGTGTGGCGGACCGGCTGGATCCAGTCCGGCGGTTCGGAGTAGTGCAGCGCGTCTTCGGCCTTGACGCCCGCGCGAAGGTGGGTGACGGCGCCTTCGACCGCGCCTTCCGCGACGAGGATCTCGCCGTTCATCAGGTGGGTGGCGACGACCAGGATGTCCGAAGCCTTGTTGTTCCCGAAGCCGGCACCCTTGAGCACGGGGTTCCGGCGGGCCATGTAGAACAACCGTTGCTCCTCACGGGCCTCTGCCGGCATCTTCTTCGCCGCGAAGGCCACGGCGCGTGCGGCATGGCGCAGGGCCCGGGAAAGAGGGAAGTGGTCGGGAAGCTCAGGGGAGGCGAGCACCTCGTCCCACTTGCCGAACCGGACGCGCGCTTCGAACGGCATCGCGAAGAAGCCGTCGAGGAACGGCGCCGCCGCCTTTTGGACGTCGGGCGGGACGGCCGCCACGAGTTGGTCGACCGCATCGATCGCAGATTGGCCCTGGCCGATCATCATCGCCGCGAAAGACAGCATGTGGTTGTTGTGGGCCATGTACATGCGGTAGATCGGGGCCGGCGTGTGGTTCGCGCGGTAGTCCTTGTCGACCCGCATCGCCCTCGCGTTGCTGTCGATCGCCTTGGCCCAGTCCCCCGTGCGCACATAGATGTGGGAGGGCATGTGGACGTTGTGGCCGAGCCCCGGTTGAAGGGTGAGGAGCCGGTCCGCGGCAGGCAAAGCCCGCTCGGGGTTCCGGCTCATTTCGAGGGCGTGGATGGTCAGGTGCAGGGCGAGAGGATGGTCGGGCTGGAGTTTGACGACCTTGGCGAGCGTCTCTACGATCTCCGGCGTTCCCGGGTAAGGCGTGCCGTCCGCGGTCCAGAGGTTCCACGGACGGAGGTCGGCCATGGACTCGGCGAAGAGGGCGCCCGCATCGGCGTCTTTCGGGTAGCGGTGCCAGACCTTCCGCATTTCAACGGCGAACGATTTGTCGAGCGGGTTGCGGTCGGCGGGCTGTGGCTGGGCGAACCGCACCGAAGCGGCGCGGACGAGGGCTTGATCGACGGGCCTGTCGTCCGCCATCGTCGCCCGGGCTTTGGCGAGGGCGTAGTAGGCTTCCTTTTCGTCCTCTGGCGGCACGGACATGTTGTTCATGTGCGGGCCGTTCGCCATCGCGAGACCCCACCACGCCATCGCGCACTCGGGATCGAGCTTGGCGGCTTGCCGGAACGAGCGCTTGGCTTCGCCGTGGTGGAAGGCGTAAAGCATATTGAGGCCCTGGTCGAAATACTTCTGAGCCAAGGGCACGGACGTGACGTGGCGGGTGTGCGGCCCGGTCCCTTCGAACAGCGGCACCGCGGGGCTGTCTTGGGCCGCGAGGAGCACGAGGGCTGAGATGAACGTGTTCATAGTCCTGTCCTTTACAGCATTGTAAACTTTCTTGGGCCTGTCCAGGACCTGACTTTAGTGTGTGCAAGTTTTTGACGAACGACGCGGGGCCGCTACAATAGGCCGTGCGTTTCTTGTTCGTCTTGGCGGCGGTTTGGCTTGCATGTCCGGTCCACGCCCAATGGGGCGTCGCCGAATCCCGCGACGTCGTCTACACCCAAGGCGGCGGCGCGCCCCAAAAGCTCGACCTCTTCGTGCCCGTTCCGATGACCGTCGCCAAACGGCCGGCGATCGTGTTCGTCCACGGGGGAGGGTGGAGCGGCGGCAGCAAGGCGGACTTCACCGACTGGGCGCGGTACTACGCGCGGAAGGGCTATGTCTGCACGTCTATCGACTACCGCTTAGCTCCGAGACACGTATGGCCGGCGCAGATCGACGACGCTCAGGCCTCCGTCCGCTGGATGCGCAAGAACGCGGCGGTATTGGGCGTCGACCCCGGCCGGATCGCGGCCCTCGGAGCTTCGGCGGGCGGCCATCTGGTCTTGCTGCTCGGGACGACCGAGACCCTGAACGACGCCGATCCCGATCTCCACGGCTACTCTTCGAAGGTCCAGGCCGTCGTCGACTACTACGGACCGACCGACTTCCGTTATCCGAAAGAGTGGGACCCGCTGGTGTGGGGGTTGATCGAATCGATGGTCGGGAAGCCGGTGACGGAATCGCCTTGGCTCTACCGGCAGGCCGCACCGTTGTCTCACGTCACGCCGGACGATGCGCCGATGCTCGTGTTCCAAGGGACGGTCGATCCGATCGTGCCGCCTGTCCAGAGCCGGCGGTTGGACGCCGTGCTGACGTCGCTCGGGATCGCCCACCAGTACAACGAGTTCCCTTACGAGGGCCACGGGTTCGGCACGCTCGAAGTGTTCTTCTTCTGTTTCTGGCAGACCGATCTCTGGCTGTCCAAGAACCTGCGCTGATCAATCGAAGTGCGTCTGGTTGCGGAGGAACTCGAACGTGCCTTCCTTGGGATAATCGTAACTCTCGCCGACGCCCCCGCCCGACCACTGGACCTTGCCCCAACGGTCCGACGCGAGCAGTTCCTTCAAGGCTGCGCGAGCGGTGTTCTCGTCGGGCACGGTCAGCTTCTCCTTGCGGAAAGCGCCGTTCTTCCGGCAATAGTCCACGTACTGCTCCACGGTCTCGGCTTTCCCGCTGAGCAAGTACGCGTTCCCGAGTTCGAACCAGACGCCGTCCTGTTGCGCCATCGGGAACTCTGGCCACGACGAGAGCGGCATCGAACGGTGGGGAAGCCGGATGACGCCTAACTTCGGGGCGCGCAGGGCCTTGCCGTTTCGCCCCGTGAAGAGGACGCGGCATAAGTGGCACGCACGGACGGCCGTCGCCATCGGCATGTAGTCGAGCTTTTGGCCACGGCCTCCCCGGACGGTCAGGTCGGCGACGGCCCTTTCTTCGCCCATGTCGATGTAGGCGTTCGCGGCCAGGGCGACGGACCCGCACGTCCACGACCGCTTCAGGAAGACGGTGTCGATCGGCCCGGACTGAACGGACAGGACGAGAGCGGCGACGAGCGGGGTCATCACCAGAAGGACGTGGCAATCTTCAACGAGGTTCTCGACGCTACTGCGCGGCCCACTGGCTCCAGACGCGGCCGACCTTGCCGTTGATGCCCGTCATCGTCTCCAGCTTTCCGGAGTAGTCGAACTTGGTCTCGACGTGGTAGTCCTTGGGGTTGCCCTTGCCCGTCGGGTCGTATTTGAAGTCCCAAAGGAACCAGTCGCCCTCGGTTTTACGGGAAATCTTGATCTTGTCCTCGATCTCGAGGAGCGTCGGCGTCTGGGTCAGGTACCAAGGATGGATCGGACGGCCGGACGGGTCGTTGCCGACGGTCTGCGTCTGCTCCTGCACCATCAACGACCGGAAGTACTCGCCCGCAGCTTGTTGGTCCTTGACCTCGTTCTTGGCCTTGTTGTCCATGAAGAACTTGAGGCCGACGATGGCCAGAACGGCGGCGACGACGTAGACGATGATGCGGGTGGTGTTCATCTGGCGGTCCAGGCGCATCTTAGCACCGCCCGTGCCGAGGACCGACCGTTCGTGAGAAAAACCGAAAGGGCCCGGCGTTTCCGGCCAGGCCCCTTTTCGTCCGGTCAATGGCCCTTAGTGCGCCATGTGGTTCAAGAGCTTCACGTAGCCGGCCCAGGCTTCGTCTTGGGTGGCTTGGATCTGGTCTTCGGGCAGTTCGAAGCCGAACTGGCCCGTGTCGCGAAGTTCGATGGCGTACGCGGGGACGTTGTACTGCGAGTAGATGTAGTCGTTGCTCGTACCGCTCGCCGTGTACAAGATCCACGAACACTGGCCCTGGTCATAGTTCCGGCCGAACGCGCTCATCGCCGTTTCCATCTCCAGGCCGTAGTTGTTGAACATGGTCTGGTCGGCGGGCCGCGTCGTCGTGTAGCTCCAGGGCCAGAGGATCAACTGGGAGAAGCTGTGGAAGTCGATGAACGCTCCGACTTTCGGCAGGCTAGCGGCGAAGTCACGGACGGCTTGCGTCTCGGGCTCGCTGAACGCGGCGGTGCCGCGGTAAGTCTCGGAACCCTTGTTCCCGCTGCTCCCGTCGTTGCCGCCCCAGCCCTTGGCGTAGTTCCGGTTCAGGTCGACGCCGAACGTGCCGCCGCCGTTGTTGCGACGGTTCTTGCGCCAGTACCGGTCGTTCGTCCACGTGTATTTGTATCCGTCCGGGTTCGTGATCGGGATGATCCAGAGGTTCTGGTTGACCATGAAGGTCATCGGGCTGGACTTCAGGCCGTCCAAAGTCGATTTGGCGAGGTGCATCATCACGCTGCCGCTGATCCATTCGCGGGCGTGGATGAGGCCGTGGACCACGAAGCTCGTCTTCGGCTTGCCAGGGATCTCGACGGGGAGGCCGAAACGGTAGGCCCACATCGCTTGTCCGTTGATCGAGGTGCCGATCTGCTTCCGGACCACGAACTTCGGGTTCTGCAGGCGCAGGTTCTCGAAGAACGCGAGGATCTGGTCGTGGTTGTAGTAGTGGAGCCGATAGTCGTCGACGGCGACGCCGAAGTCCCAACCGTGCCTTTGTTGCCAGTCGCGCGGATCCTCGAGCGGGCCGGCATAGGAGTAGCGGAACCCGCTCAGCTTCGACCAGTCCTGCGGCCCGACGATCACGTCCGCCTGTCCGAGGTGCAGGATACAGTCGGCGGTGTTGAGGTCGGAATCGGAAAGGCGCCGCAGGGTCGCGGCGTCGGGCACGTCGACCCGGACTTTGTTCCAGCCGGTCGCGACCTGTGCCCCGGCCCCCGCTGCGAGAGAAGCGAGCGCTAAGGAGAAGACAAAAGCACGCATAGCGCGTGAAGTGTACGACATCGGACAGAGATCGGCGCACTTCCTGGCAATCTTCTTAGCCTCGGCGTACAAGCGTTGAAGCCGTCTGACAAGCCTGTGTCCTCGCCTGCGGCTAAAATCGGACCCCATGCCCGAGCCGCTCGTATGGTCCGTCCGACTTTGGGAACGCGCGCCACAGAAGCGGTGGGTGGCGATCGTGGCGATGGTCGTCGCGGGTGCGGCGGGCACGGTGCTGTTGCACCACCTTTTGTTCGGGCTCGTCGGCGTGCTGGTCGTGCTCGTTTCCACCGGGGAGCTCTTCTTTCCTGCGAAGTACACGTTGGATGCGAACGAAGCGAGGCAACGGATCGGTATAACGGTGACGGCGATCCGTTGGACAGACGTCAAACGTCTGATCCCCCAACAGGACGGCGTGAGGCTGAGCCCGTTCGAGAAACCGGACAGGCTCGACGCGTTCCGTGGGGTTTTCCTGCGGTACGCAAGCAACGAAGACGCGGTATTGGGCAAAATACGCGAACTCTGGCAAGGCGATGCAAGCACTCTGGAAAGAAGGGCTGACGGACGGGCAGAAGACGGAGCTCGTGGAGAAGGTGGCCCAGGAAGTCCACAAACGCCGGTTGGAGACTCCGGCGATCCTCTTCCTTGAGATGCACAAGCCTCTGGCCGGGCTGGCCTCCCAGTCCTTAGTCGTGTTCTCGCCGTTCCTTTGCCCCTTCGTCGGATTCCAGAACATAGACGATTTCAGCCAGTTGGCGGGCGACCGCGCCGCGGTCGAGACCTTGATCCAACGCCTGGAGCAACTGCGGGAAACCCCGCGAGGAGACACTTCGAACCTCGATGCAATGGCATGACACGGGTCAGATCGGGATGTACGCGACGCTCCTTTTGGTCGCTTTCATCCTCTTCAACATCTATAAGGCCGCCCACAAGAAAAAGGACCTCTTCATCCGGAGGATCTCCGGCCTGAACGCGATCGACGACGCGATCGGACGCGCCACCGAGATGGGCCGGCCCGTCCTGATGGTCCCCGGCGTCGGCACGCTCAACGCGATCTCGGTCCAGGCCGTGAGCATCTTCGCCCACGTCACGAAGGCTGCGGCGCAGTTCGGGACGCCGATCCGGCTCTGCGTGGCGGACGCGGCGGTCTATACGGTCGCCCAAGAGGTCATCCGCGACGTCTATCAGAACCAAGGTCTGACCGAGCGGTTCGACACCGACTCCGTGCGCTTCCTGACCGACAGGCAGTTCGCGTTCGCGGCCGGCGTCAGCGGCCTCATCCTTCGCGAGAAGGTCGCCGCCGCGTTCTTCCTCGGGGAGTTCTTCGCGGAATCGTTGATCTTCGCCGAAACCGCGAACGGCGTCGGCGCGATCCAGGTCGCTGGTTCGACCGAGAAATCGCAGACCCCGTTCTTCATCGCCGCTTGCGACTACGTCTTGATCGGCGACGAGTTCTACGCCGCCAGCGCGTACTTGACCCGCCAGCCGATCCTGGTCGGAAGCCTTGTCGGCCAAGACTGGTGCAAGGTCGCGATGGTCGCGGTCGTCTTCTTCGGCTTCATGGCCAACAGCTACCAGCGCAGAGGTATGTCCGACAACCATCGGATGACCCTAATGGACGCCGAACCGGAGATCTGGAAATCGCTGTCGGAAGACGAGAAGAAGAAGTTCGCCACGGCCGAGGTCTGGAAGAAAGAGGAGAAAGCCGACCTCGCTCCGGCCGAAGACACAGGCCTTTATCGGGCCTTCAACCCTATGTACACACGCGAGTACCTCGACGTCAAACGGGAGCAGAAGCCTAAGGACGGTGTCCAGTGATGGACCTGCTCGCCCAGGCCGTCCCGCTCAACCAATGGGGCGTCCAGCCCTGGTCCGGTGAGATGTGGGGGAAGATCATCGTCGCCTTCGTCCTGTGCATGGGCGCCATCTTCGCCCTGACCAAGGCGCCGACCCGCCTGCGCAGGCCCGTCGTATGGACCTTCACGTTCGCGTCCGGCCTGTTCTACGTCCTGCTTTGGATCTGGCCACAGCCGGTGAACCGGGGCGACAACGATCTTCCGAGGGACGCCGTCGAAAGGTTCGGGTTCTTCCTTGGGGACACCTTGCCCCGCGTCGCGGACGTCGCGAACATCCTCACCGCGATCCTTCTCGGCCTCGGCATCTACTCGCTGCTCCGCATCCACCTCGGCCGCATCTTCAAACGGCAACAAGACCGTTTCTTCAGTTGGGTGTTCCTCGTCGCGATGGTATCGATCACGGTGGTCGGCTATCTCGACTGGACGATGCGCGAGTTCGGCGACAAGGAAGGGAAGCTGCTCGAAATGACGAACTGGCAGTTCCCGAACCTGGCGCAAAACCTGCTGTTCGACGGACTGCTGATGCAGATGGACTCCGCGATGTTCTCGATGATCGCGTTCTTCATCCTCTCCGCAGCCTACCGAGCGTTCCGCATCCGGTCGGTGGAGGCCACCGTCCTCATGGCCAGCGCCTTGATCCTGATGATCAGTCTGCTGGGCGGCGTGGTCTACGGGTGGAACCACACCGTGGCCAACATCGCGGCAGGCATGCACCTGCCGCACGCCGATCCGAGCATCAACGAGGCCAGCTATCTGAACTCCTTCAAGATCAGTTCGATGGCGGGCTGGGTCAAGAGCTTCCTCCAAGTGCCGGCCTTGCGTGCCGTCGACTTCGGGATCGGGCTCGGGGCGCTCGCAATGGGACTTCGGCTCTGGCTCGGGCTTGAAAAGGGAGGCGTCAGCGTATGACCCCTGAAAAGTCTCTGGTGGACAAGCTCCAAAACCTGGACCGCAGGATCCTGTATCTGATCCTCGTCTTCATGGTCACGATCCCGCTCCTCTTCAAGGTCTCGATCCCGGTCGAACCCGACGCGACGAGCAAGGCGTTCTACCACCGGGTGATGTCCTTGAAGGAAGGGCAGACCGTCTTCATCCAGTCTGACTGGACGATCTCGACCCGCGGCGAAAACGCCGGACACTTGGAAGCGCTCCTGCGCATCCTGATGTCGAAGAAAGTCAAGTTCGTCATCTACTCGGTCGGCGACCCGCAGGCCCCGGGCGTGTACCGGAACGTCATCCAGTCGATCAACGCCGAGCGGGAGAAGCAGGGACTGACGGTCTATAAGCCGTGGGACGACTACGTCGACCTCTTGTACTTCCCGAACGCCGAGGGTTCGCTCAACTCGATCGCCTTCGACGTCAAGAAGATCTTCGGCTCTCGGCGGGTCAAGGACCCGAACTCTGGGACGGAACGACCGGTCTTCGAATCCCCCGTCCTCAAGAACATCAACTCCGTCGGGGACGCAGGGCTCTACTTGATCGTCACCGCCTCCAGCACGGTCGACCGTGCGGTGGAACGGTTGAACGAGCGGACGAGCCTGGCCGTCATGTGCACGGGCGTCATCGGCCCCTCGACCTTACCGTGGTTCCAGTCCGGGCAGGTCAAGGGCGTCGTGATCGGACTCAAGGGTGTCTACGACACCGAGTACATGATGAAGCACGGATTGAACTATAAGGACGGGGACGGCCGGATCGAAGTGCCATGGCCAGGCAAGGAGGACAAGTCCGCCGAACCTGTCGCCGAAGGCACCCAGTTCGACCGAGGTTCGAAGTACTACCTGTCCTTCCACTTCGCGATCGTGCTCCTCATCCTCGCGGTCGTCGTCGGGAACGTGAGCATGGTGATGGCTCGCAAGGCGGGGAGGTCTTAAGGCGATGACCGAGCAACAACTCGCGCTGTTCAACTTCATCAAACTGTCCTGCGGCGTGGTCGCGACGATCGGACTGTACAGCGTCCTCTACAAAGAGACGAAGTTCTTCCGGTTCTTCGAACACATCTTCCTCGGCTTGGCGGCCGGCTATTCGGTCGTCGCGCTTTGGAAGGAGACGCTCTATCCGATGTGGTGGATCAAGATGGTCGGCCAACTCGACGAGAAGTCCGGGAACGTCGCCGTCCCGGCCTATTGGGCGTACATCGTCCTCTTGCCGATCGGACTCTGCGGCTACATGGTCTTCAGCAAGAAGCACAACTGGCTGAGCCGGATCCCCATCGGGATCATCATCGGTCTTTGGGCCGGCCAGCAGATCCAAATCTGGTGGCAGACCTATGGCCCGCAGCTCTATGCTTCGATGCAACCGGTCTGGCCCACGGGCACGGACAGCATCGTCAAACCGTTGACGGCAGGTCTGACTCCCGAAAGAGTCGCGGAGATCAACTCCAAGCTCTATCCGACTCAGGCGCTCAACAACCTGATCTTCGTCGTGACGCTACTCTCGGCGTTCACGTACTTCTTGTACAGCTTCGAGCTGAAGACCAAGTTCCTGCGGAACTTCAACAAGCTTGGACGCTGGATGCTGATGATCGGGTTCGGCGCGATTTTCGGATCGACCGTCATGGCCCGCTTCGCCCTCGTCATCGACCGCATGTTCTACATCGCGATCGAATGGGTGAGCAGTCTCAAGAACCTCTTTGGCGGCTGACGCCACTTCGGACGCGGTCGTGCTCCGCCGGACGGATTCCGGCGAAGCCGACCGCCGTCTGACCCTCTTCACGCCTTCGCTCGGAAAGCTCGACGTCATCGCCAAAGGTGCGAAGAAGGCAGGATCGCGCTTGGCGGGTTCGAGCGAGCCGATGGTCCGGGCCGTTTTCACCTGGGCGGAAGGGCGTCACCGAAGGTTCGTCACCCAAGTCCAGCCCGCTACCTCCTTTCCGCACCTCCGTGCCGATTACGACCGGACCGCCGCCGCCCTCTCGTTGCTCGAACTGTTCGCCGTCAGCACGCCGTTCGAAAGTCCGGTGGACGGGCTGTTCGAGATCCTTGTGACGACGCTCGAAGCGATGGAGGCGGCCGACGATCCGCTTCCGGCACTCGTCTGGGCAGAGGCGAAACTCCTTGACGCCGAGGGCGTCCATCCGGACTGGGCCGTGTGCGTCGATACGGGCAGCCCGCTCGTCGACAATCCCAGTTGGGTGTCGCCTACCGCAGGAGGCCCTGTGACCCAAAAAGGGGCCGAGTTCCATCCGGACGCCTTTCCTGCGAGCGCGGAAGTGCTCATCTCCCTGCGTCGCACGTCAGAACTGGAAGCCCCTCCCGACCGTCTCCGCTATGCAAGAGAGTGCCTGATCGTCTTGTTCCGGTTCTGGAGGCACACGCTCGGAGAGCGCTTACCCGCGTCGGAAGCGCTCGTGCATTCCCTGACGGACGGCACGGGTTAGGTGCCGACGGGGTGCCAGACGGACTTCGTCTCCTGGAAGGCTCCGACCCAGTGCAGCCCTTGGCCGCCTGTCCGGTGCAACGTGTCCCAGCTATGAACGCGCTTCAGGTTCTCCGTCGCGTCGCCGAGGTTCTGACTACCTGGCAAGACCATGGCCTCGGGAGCGCACACCGCGTCGACGTCCATGTGCTTGCAGAGATGGGGAAAGGTCTCCGACTGTCGCCCCGTCAGGATGTTGACGACGCCGGCAGGGACGTCGCTGGTCGCAACGATCTCCCCGAACTCGCAAGCGACGACTGCGGACTCGTCTGCGGCTAGGACAATGCACGCGTTCCCGCCCGTGATCGCCGGGGCCAAGGCGCGGACGACGCCCGTCAGACCCGACTCGGCGGCCGCGCCGACGACGCCCACGGGCTCCGGCACGCTGAAGTCGAAGTACGGCGCTGCGACAGGATTGACCGACCCAAGCAGCTGGGCGTACTTGTCCGTCCAGCCGGCGTAATGGACGAGCAGGTCGACGGCTTGTCCGGGGTCTTCGTTCCCGAGTCCCTCGAATTCGCCAGACCGCGCTTCGAGCATTTCGGCAAGACGATAAAGGATCTGCCCGCGGTTGTAGGCGGTCCTTGCCGACCAGCCGGGCCAGGCGGCACGGGCCGCTTTCACGGCGTCCCGGACGTCCTTGCGCGTCGCCCGTGGAGTGTTGGCACCGTCCGTCGGTAGTGTCCGTTCGGACTCAGAACGCACGAAAGCCCCTCCGATGAGCATCTTGTAGGTCTTGTTCACGCTGAGGCGCATGGGAACCTCCTCACTGCAGATACGCCCCCAAACCGTGCCATCCGCCTTCACGGCCGAAGCCGCTCTCTTTGTAGCCGCCGAACGGGGACGTCGGATCGAACTTGTTGAAGGTGTTCGCCCACACGACGCCTGCCCTGAGTCTGGAGAGCGTCGAGAAGATCTTGGAGCCCTTGTCCGTCCAAACCCCGGCGGAGAGCCCGTAACACGTGTTGTTCGCCTTCTCGACCGCCTCGTCCGGCGTCCGGAACGTCATGACGGCGAGGACGGGGCCGAAAATCTCCTCGCGGGCGATGCGGCTCGACTGCGCGACGCCGGTAAAGACCGTCGGGCGCATGAAGAACCCACGGTCGGGCAACGGACAGTCGGACTGGAACATACGGCAACCTTCGTCGACTCCGGAGGCCACGTATTCCTGAATTCGGGAGAGCTGTTCGCGGGAGTTGACGGCCCCGACGTCCGTGTTCTTGTCCAAAGGGTCACCGACGATGAGCGTCCGGATCCGGTCTTCTAATTTCCCGAGGAGCCTGTCGGCCACGCTTTCCTGTACCAAGAGCCTCGATCCTGCGCAACACACGTGCCCTTGATTGAAATAGATGCCGTTCACGATCCCTTCGACGGCCTGGTCGAGCGGGGCGTCTTCGAAGACGATGTTGGCCGCCTTCCCCCCGAGCTCGAGGGTCAGGTTCCTTGTCTTCGCCGATCGACGGATCGCCTTGCCGACTTCGGTCGAACCCGTGAACGCGATCTTGTCGACGCCTTCGTGGGCGACGACCGCAGCACCCGCGTCGCCGAAGCCGGTCACGATGTTGACGACGCCTGGCGGCAGCTCGGCTTGTTGAAGGACTTCGGCGAGCAAGAGGGCCGTGAGCGGCGTCGTTTCGGCCGGCTTGAGCACGCACGTGTTGCCGGCCGCCAGGGCCGGCGCGAGTTTCCACGCCGCCATCAGAAGAGGGAAGTTCCAAGGGATGATCTGGCCGCAAACGCCGTGCGGACGGACGTCGCTCCGACCAGGGAACGCAAACTCCAGTTTGTCGGCCCAACCCGCATAGTAGAAGAAGTGGGCGGCGGCCAAAGGCACGTCGACGTCGCGCGACTCGCGGATCGGCTTGCCGCCGTCCATCGATTCCAAGACGGCGAACTCACGGGCCCGCTCTTGTATCAACCTCGCGATCCGATAGACGTACTTCCCGCGGTCGAGCGCACCCATCTTCGACCAAGGCCCTTCGAACGCCTTCCGCGCCGCCCGAACGGCCCGGTCGACGTCTTCGAGCGTCCCGCGAGCGCAGTCGGCGATCTTGGTTTCGGTCGCGGGATCGATCGTTTCGAACGTTCCGCCGTCGGAGGCCGGGACCGACTCGCCGTCGATGTAGTGTCCGTTGACGGGCTTGATGTCAAGAAGGTCCGTTCCTTCAGGCGCAGGAGCGTACGCCCACTTGCCGCCAAAGTTCAGCTTCGGCGCGCCGGTCGCCTTGACCCCGTTTTGCACGGGCCGGCTTGTCTCGACGGTCCTCGGTTCCGTTTTCATCGTCCGCATCGGTCTGGCCCAATTTACCGGGTGCCGACTAAGTCGGTGCCGACTATGACCGTCGAGCTCTGATGTGTGGATAGGAAGCGACGATGTCGGACCGTTCGCTGCCCTCGTTCTCCCGTCGCGACAGCCCACCGTCGTCGGACATGTCGGGCCCTACGCTCCATATCCGGACACTGTTTTCCGTGGCCGAATAACGGAGCGGCTGCCCGTCGAACGGATCGACCGCATTGACTCCGGCCATGGCGAGGTCCTTCGGCCAAGAGCCGTGGGAGGCTTGATAGAGCAGGACGCCGGCCAAAGCTTTCTCGCTGAGATACGAAGCTTTCACCTTGACGATCGCGTCTGCGATCGGATGGAACTCGGGTACGAGGACGGCGCTCAAAGCGTAGCTGGGCTTCTGACGTACGGCCCAGGAGTTCTGGCGTCTGTCCAATTCGGCAGAGAGGCTTCTGAGATCGGTGCCCGGTTTCTGTGCCTCGCGCATCGCGTACGAGAAGTGTTGGAGGTAACGCGCCATATAGGCACGGTCCGTCTGCGACTTGGGTTTGCCCGAACCATCGAGCTTCTTCAGATCACTGTCCTTTGGGAGCTTGCAGCCTGGGTCGGCGTTTGTACCGCTCGAAAAGGAGGTCAGGCAAGCCATGCCGCCGAACGCCTCGAGGTTCCGGATCGTCGTGACGCCGAGAAACGCCTCGTCTCTCAGCATCTTCGAAAAGTCGAAACGGCCTGCGTCCTGCAACGCTTCGTCCGAAATCGTGCGCAGGGCAGGTGTCTTTCCTTTGGCGAAGGTGAGGCACTCGTCCGTGGCGTCCAGACAGATCGATTCGCATGCGATCCCGACCAACGTCGCGATCGGCCCGACCCGTTCGTCTCCGATCAACCGCGCCAGTCTTCTGCCGGCTTTCAGGTCGGATGCTGCGCTTCTGAAGTCACCGCGCAAAGCGCTGACCCGGGCGGACAGGGCCAGAGCCTTGATCAGGGTCTTCTCCCGTGCGAACTCGGGATACATTTCGAGAGGCCCACGTTCATAATCGTGCGGTCGAGAGACCGCTGGTTTGGTCGCCGCTTGGCGGACCAGATCGAGGCACGGCTTCAGTCTTCCGATGGACGCGGTCACGCTCGGATCGGCCGTAGGCGCTTCGAACATCCTCGTCATGACCTGCGAGCCGGCCCGGGTCTTTTCGGCTTCGAACACGGCGTAGGCCCGGTCGAGCAACGGCGCCGCATTATCCGACGCCGGGACGACGTCCAATTTAAGATCGGCGACCGTCGTGGGCACACCCGCCGCTATCGCCTCGTTCCATGCGGTGTCCAGTTCCTTGCTGGCACTTTGGACGTCCCCGATCTGGGCGCACCCTCCGCAGGCGGCAAGGAAGAGGACGAGCGCCCGGTTGCGGTCGTGGTTCCGCATGGACGGACTCTACCATCATAGACGCCAGAACGGTGCCTTTTCAGAACGTCCGACGGCGCTTCAGGCACCGATGGCCGTACGGACAGCCGCGATCCGCGAAGGCACCGCCTGGAAATCTTCGATTCCGCCGTAGCTCGGAAAACCCGTCGCGCGCCGGAACGAGAAGTGGAGCTCTTGGCATCCGCACTCTTCGACCAACCTCCGCGCATTGTGTTCCCGGACGCCTCCTCCGGCCAAGACCGTAAGCCGACCAGACGACCGACGGACAAGTCGGGTCAATCCCGTGATACCTTCGTCGACCGTGGTCGGACAGCCGCTCGTCAAGACTCTCACGAACCCGAGACCGATCAACGCATCCAGAGCAGTGTCCGGATCGGGCGTCATGTCGAACACGCGGTGGAACGCCACGGGCCTGCCTTCGGCGGCTTCGACCAACTCCCGGTTGCGGGACACATCGATGGTCAGACCGTGCCCGAGGACCCCAGTTATGACTTCGTCAGCGCCTGCTTCGAAGCACCTTCGGACGTCCCTGACGGCCGCCCGAAAGTCAGGATCTGGCCAATCGGGGCCCCCTTCTCGGGGACGGACCATGGCCACGATCGGAAGATCGATCCTGGCCCGGGCTTCCTCGATCATCCCTGGCGAAGGCGTAACGCCCCCGGTCGGCAAGGCGGCGCACAGCTCGATGCGGTCGGCTCCACCGGCTTGGGCGGCCACGGCCTCTTCGACCGAGGCACAGCACGCTTCGAGGAGAACGGACATCGAAGACAAGGTACCTTCCGCAACGTACAATCGACCGCATGTCGACGGCAGTCGCTTTGCTGGCCCTCTTGTCCACGTTCGCACCCATGGACTGGAACCCCGAAAAGCTCTATTCGGCGCTAACCGGTCACCAAGACCTGTCGGATCCGAAGACGGTCCAAGAGCTGACCACGTGGTTCGGCGGCGAAGAGAGTCTGGCCAAAGGTGCCCGCCCGATCGTGAAGGGCAGGCTCGTCGCCGTGGCGATGACCGCGCCTCCGGACACGAAACGCGCTTCGTTCCGGTCTGACGGGTCACCTGCTTGGCCGGACCTACACCAGAACGACATCGTCATCGAACTCCAACGCGTGGGGAAGACCCGCCTGTTCGTAGGGGCGTCGCCCGTACCGGACGGCACGTCGTTCGAAGGTCTGTACCAAGCCGACGACAAGACCGTCCGCCGGGCCGAGAGGTTCGAAGCGTACGAGACGCCACTGGAGGCCATGCCGGAGAAAGCGACTTCGAAAGGCAAACTCGTGCAGCGGAAGCGGATGACGAGCCAGATCTTCGGCGGCACATGGCACGACTGGTGGGTGTACACGTCCCCGGACTTCGACGTTCGAGCCGAATCGAACTTGGTCGTCTTTCAGGACGGGCAATGGGCGCACAGCTATGCGCCCACCTACTTCGACAACCTTTGCTCGTGGGGCGGCTTGAAGCAAACGGTCGTCGTCTGCGTCACGCCCGGAACGTTCCCCGACGGGAAATCGGACCGGAGCCGCGAATACGACACCTTGAGCGACGCTTATTCGCGCTTCCTTCTTGAAGAACTGCTGCCGCCCGTCGAAGCGGAGTTGAACGTCACTCAGGACCCGACGAAGAGGTGCGTCGCAGGACTGAGCTCAGGGGGCGTCTGTTCCTTCACGGTCGCTTGGAACCGACCGGACAAGTTCGGACTCGTCCTGTCCTGGATCGGGAGCTTTACGAACATCGCCTCGGGCGGAACTGGCAGAGAAGGAGGCCACAACTACCCGGCACTGATCCGCAAGACCGAGAGGAAGCCGATCAAGGTCTTCCTCCAAGACGGAGCGAACGACCTCGAGAACGAGCACGGCAACTGGTGGTTGTCGAACCTTCAAATGGCCAAGGCCCTGGAGTTCAAAGGCTATCCGGTCAAGAAGGTGTGGGGATTCGGCGGCCACACGGACCTCCAGGGCCGTGCGACCATGCCCGGTGCGTTACGATGGCTGTTCGGCGTGACCGGCTAACGCCTCCGTCGGAACATCATGCCGAAGAACAGCCCGAAGACAGCCGCTTTCGCCACGGACAGGACGGCACCGGGATCATAGACGGGGACGTATTTAGTCCCCGTCTTGGTCACTTCGATCGCGCCCATCGGCCTCGCCTCCAGCCCGCCTCCGCCCCCGCCTGCCGTCCCGTCGGTTCCGGTCTTGCGCCCCATGCCGCCGCCGAACCCTGCCGAGACGCGCGCGACCGGAATGAGCGTCCGGTCGCCGATGACGACGGGCTCACCGAAGACACGGTTCACATCGGCGGTCGATTCGAAATCTTTGTGCAGGGCGGAGAGCACGTCGGGGGCGTCCATGTCCCCAAGGACGCCGTGACCTCTGAAATCATGACGCGGCACGGCCCTTCTGGCCCTCTCCGCCCGCGCACGGCCGGCCGGCCGCGGCCCATACTCCGGTCATGAGAACGGCCGTTTTGGCGATCGGCATGGCGACGATCGTGTGCGCCGGATGCGCTCCTCAGGCAGCGCCCGCGGCCAAGCCCGGCCTGGTCGGGTCCTGGGTGGGCCAACCTGGCCCTGGCCAAGTGACGTTCGAATTCGAGGAAGGCGGCGGCGTCACCATCACGTCGATCGGGCAAGGCGGTGGAAAGACCGTGACGACCACGGAGGTCAAAGGGAAGTGGAAGGTCTTGGGCAAGGACGCGTCGCAACCGTCGTCCGTCGAAATCACGTACGAGGGCGGACGGTTCGTCTCGGGTAACGAGATGGCGAAAAAGCCATTCGAAGACAACATGGCCAAGAAGGCGGGGACGACCCTGGTCCTGTTGGTCGAATGGACGTCTGCGGACGTGATCCGCTTATCGCCACAACGCGGAAAGGACGCGTCGGGGCCCACACAAGACCCCTTGACGTTGACCCGGCTCGGGTCGGCCGGCAAGATCTGACCTGACGAAAGTCAGGGACGCGCCCGCACCAAGGTCAGGGTCCGGTACGACCGGACTGGGCCGAAACTGTCGGCATGCGCAAGCCACTCTTCTCGCTTCTGGCCGTCGTCGCGGCCGCTTTCGCACAAGCCGACATGATCGCGATCACGAGGACGGGGGACGTCATCGAAGTCGATCCGACGACGGGCGCGAGCCACGTCCTGTTCGCGACGCACCTCACCGTCAACAGCCTTGCCGCGACCGGCGCGACGTACCACACCGTCAGTAACGGAAGGCTGTACCGCATCAACGTCAACAACCAGACAGCCACCGCCGGAGCGAACTTGAACGCCGGGTCGAACGACGTCCGAGGCTTCGCCATCGACTCCAACGGTACAGGCTGGGCCGTCATCGACGACGGTGGGGTCGACAGCTTGTGGAAGATCGACCTTTCGAGCGGTATGGGAACAGACATCGGGACGATCGGATTCGACAAGGTCCAAGGACTTGACTGCGATTCCAAGGGCAGGCTGTTCGCTTACGACATCGACCAGGGCCTGATCCGTGTGAGCCGGGCCGACGGGCACGGATGGGACCTCGATACCGATGTCGTCGGCACGAACCTGCAGTCGATCGCCTTCGACGACCAGGACAACCTGTTCGGAACGTCTGACAAGCTTTACAAGATCAAGCCGACGAGCGGAAGCCTGAGCTTGATCGGCGGTGCACTCGGAGACGTCCGCGGCGTCGAGGTCCCCACGAGCCCGCTCTACAACGTCATCCCGTCCTCGCTCGTGGTGAAGCTTGGAAAGACCACTTCGCTCTTCGCCCAGCACGTCCGGGAGGACGACGGCGTGGGACTCGTCGTCTGCAAGTTCGTCGTTCCGAACGCGTCGACGCCTCCGATCCAGGTCGAAGTGACGGGCCACTCGCCGTTCACCCTCTTGGACGGCATGCAGCTCCTCGTCCGCCAGCGGATGAACTCTGGAGGACTGTACAAGTCCTTCATCGATGTCATGAACTTCCAGACAGGCAAGTTCGTGAACGTCGCCGACCTCACTGTCGGATCCAGCTACAAGACGGATACGATCGACGTCCCTGGCTTCCTCGACGACTTAGTGAGCCCGACCCATGACATCGTCATGAGGTACCGGGTGCGCGCCACCGGCCCGACCGCCGTGCAGCTCTACTGCCACGACATGGACTGGGTGGCCTGGTTCTTGACCCCCCGGATCCTTTGAGACTTTCAATCTAAACTGAAATAGTCCGGGCCTTGATAGCGCCCGGACCTTTCTTTTTCCAATTGCATCAAGAGGTCGTTCAAGAGCGCCGAGGCGCCGAACCGGAACAGGTCCGGTGTGAGCCAATCGTCGCCTAGGGTCTCGCTCAGCATGACGAGGTAATGCAGCGCCTCTTTGGCCGACCGGATGCCCCCGGCCGGCTTCATGCCGATCCGCAGCCCCGTCTCGAAGTAGAAGTCCCGGATCGCCTCGAGCATCACGAGCGTCACTGGCATCGTTGCGGCCGGTTGGACCTTGCCCGTGCTCGTCTTGATGAAATCTGCTCCGGCTTCCATCGCGAGCCGGCTCGCCCGCCGGACCGAGTCGTACGTGCCGATCTCGCCCGTCTCGAGGATCACTTTGAGGTGTGCGTTACCGCAAGCTTGCTTAACGGCCGCGATCTCGTCGAAGACCACGTCGTACTCGCCCTCAAGGAACGCTCGACGGTTGATGACCATGTCGATCTCGTCCGCGCCCATGTCGACGGTCTCGCGGACGTCCTGGAGACGTATATCGAGGGGGTACTGCCCGCTCGGAAACCCCGTCGCGACCGCCGCGACCTTGACTCCGGAACCCTTGACGGCTTGGACGGCGACGGGCACCAGGTTCGGGTACACGCAGACCGCCCCGCAGTGCACGTCGGACGCGTCATCGGGCCGGACCGCCTTCCGGCACATCTGACGCACCTTTCCCGGCGTGTCTTTGCCTTCGAGCGTCGTCAGGTCGCACATGGACACGGCCATCAGTAGGCCTTGGACTTTGGCTGCCGCTTTGATCGACCTTTTCGTGAACCGGGCGGCACGCTCCTCGACGTTGACCTTGTCGACCATGGCATCGAGAAAACCCCGGTCGCGGGCCGAGCGGAGTTGGAGGGCGGGCATGACTCGATTGTACTTGGACTCGTTCCGCGCGTAACCCTTGGAGTCGGCGAAGGCTGTCGTACACTGAATCGTGCGCGCCCCGCTCCTCCTCGCTTATTGGTCGTTAGCCGCGACAGCGCGAGCCACGGTCTACGATTTGACCACGGACTGGGTCGACCAAAATCCCAACGGGTCTTGGAGCCTTCAACGTTAGAACCTAGGTCTTGCCGAGTCCTTCACCGTCGATGCGGCGTTCGAGACCACATGGTCGCATCCGCAGACGGTCTGGGGCGAAGGCGGCAACGCTGATTTCGTCTACAAGTACAACGGTTTTGGAGACGTCGGGGACTGGGTCGAAGGCGACATCGTCTACAACTCTGGTTTCGAAGGCCGCTCCAATACGTCGTTTCGCTTTACGGCCCCGGTCTCGGACTTCGCCGACCTCAGAGGCACCGCATGGATCGTGAGTCAGGCGCAAGGGCTTTACCAGGAGTTCAAAGTCCTGCACAACGGAGTCGAACTGACCAGCGTCATCACCGATGCGGACAGGGACCACCAGACGTCGGTCGCCGACGGAACGGGTGGCGCGTCGGTGCTCTCGGGCATTTCGGTGGCCGCCAGCGACACGTTCGACATCGCGGGCGGAATAGGACGGTCCTTCCGGAGGTCGGGCCTGACGTTCTCGGTCGAGCTTGTCCCAGAACCGTCGAGCATGGCCCTGTTCGGCTTAGTGACGGCGGGGATCGCCGCGCGCCGGAAAGCCGCGAGGCCAGAACGGGTCTGTGGATAGCGTCGCCTAGCCTGGGCGCTGGGCTACCAGGCGTCGAGCTTCAGGAACCGCTCGTTGTCGCGCAGCCACTTCTTGTGGACCGCATAGTCGGGACAGTGTTCTCGCACGATCGCCCAGAACCGTGGAGAGTGGTTCAGCTCTTTGAGATGGGCCAGTTCGTGGACCACGACGTATTCGAGCACGGCAGGCGGGGCCATGAGGAGCCTCCAATTGAACGTCACCGTGCCCCGCGAAGTGCACGCGCCCCACTTCGTCTTCTGGTCTCGAAGGGAGACGCTCTTCGGCACCAGCCCCATGAGTCGGGACCATTTCGTGACGGCTTCCATCACGTCCAGCCGCGCCAGTCCCTTGAGGGCACGGGTCAGGGCCTCTCCAGTGACGGTTTCCGACTTCAGGAGTCCGCAGGCGACCGCACCGACCGGCGTCCACTCGCCTCGAAGGAGCATTTGACCGTCTGGCGGGCGGTTTGCGGCGTGCAAGGTGCGCCTTCGCAAAGCCGACACGAGCCAACTCTCGTGTTGCCGCACGATCGTTTCGGCTTGACGGAAGGACGTCCGCAACGGGAGGACGACTTCGGCCCCGGCGTCCGCGACCCGGATCCGGACGCGTCGAGCTTTGGCCGACCGCCGTACGGCGACAGGAACGTTCTCACCGTCGACGACGACGATCAATGGGGTTTCGAAGCCAGGTTTGGCCCGCGTCACATCTTTTCGACTTGCTCGAAGTCCAACTCGACGGGCGTGTCACGCCCGAAGATGGAGATGAGGACCTTAAGCTTTTCGCGCTCAGGATTGACTTCTTCGATCTTGCCCGTGTAGTCGGCGAACGGACCTTCGACGACGCGGATGACCTCGCCCTTATTGAAGGCCACGCGAGGCGCTTCCTTATTGGCTTCGATGTTGGTCATGATCCGCCGGACCTCGTACTCTTCGAGAGGGATCGGACGGTTGCCGCTCTGCACGAACCCGGTGACGCCGGACGTGTTCTTCACGAGCTTGTACGTGTCCTCGGTCAGGTTCATCAGGACAAGGATATAGCCAGGAAAGACTTTCTTCTGCACGACCATGCGCTTGCCGGCGCGCGACGTCAGCTCTTGTTCTGTCGGGATGAGGATGTCGAAAATGTCGTAGTTCCAGACGCCCTCGACTTCGGCGCGACGCTGGAGGAGGCCGCGGACCTTGTTCTCGTGGCCGGAAATGGTGTGGACGGCGTACCAGGCTTTAGCCACGTTACTTGCCTCCGATCCCGATGATGTGGAGGATCTGTTCGAGCACGAACGAGAGTCCGGTAAGGACGAGCGCCAACATCACGCAGATACCGAGGACGACTCCGGTGAGACGCGTCGTCTCGCTCCGAGTCGGCCACGTCACGTGCTTCATCTCGCGGAGGACGTCGCGGTAGAACCCCGCGATCCCTCGCCCGCGGATGTCGGGTACTGGGGCTGTCGGCTTATTGCTCATAGGGTGTCCAAACTGCTCCGGCCGTCCGTCGCCTTTCGGCCGTAGGGGGATGTAAGGAAGTGTACCATGGCCTTCCCGGACGCGTTCCCACCCTGGTCAAAAGGGGACCAATGCTCGGCGGGGAAGCGACCGGGCCGCCCCGCCGGAGCGTGGTCAGTACTTGCGGCCGGGAAGTTCTTTGGCCGCGACGGTTTCGTCGAAGATGCCGTCTTTGATGATCGTCCGTTTCGGCAGTTCCTTCTTGGCGAGCACGGCTTCGACGGCGTCGAAAAGCGGCGGGCCGAGCAACGGGTTGCATTCGACGCTACAGTTCAATTTGCCTGCGACCATGGCCTCGAAAGCGCCCTTCACACCGTCGATCGAGACGATCACGATGTCCTTGCCCGGCTTTTTGCCCGCCTCTTCGATGGCTTGGATCGCTCCCAGGGCCATATCGTCGTTGTGGGCGTAGAGAGCGGTGACGTTCGCCCCTTCAGGACTCTTCAGGAAGGCCTCCATGACCTCCTTGCCCTTGGCGCGGGTGAACTCGCCGGTCTGCGAGAACACGACCTTCATGTCCGGGTACTTCGCAAGTTCTTCGGCGAAGCCCTTCTTGCGGTCGTTCGCCGGCGCGCTACCAGGCGTGCCCGTCAACTCGGCGATCACGGCCTTGCCGCCCGTCTTTTTCGACAGCCACTCGGCCGCCATCCGGCCCTCGGCGATGAAATCCGAACCGATAAAGGTCACATAGAGGTCTTCGGGAACGTCCGGGCGGCGGTCGGAGACGATGACGGGAATGCCAGCTTCCTTCGCTTCCTTGAGGACCGGCTCCCACCCGGTCTCGACGACGGGGCTGAACGCGATCACGTCGACCTTCTGGGCGATAAAGTTCTTGATCGCCTTGATCTGGTTCTCCTGCTTCTGCTGGGCGTCGGAGAACTGGAGTTTGATGCCTCGCTTCTCGGCTTCTGACCGGATCGACTCGGTGTTCGCCGTGCGCCAGGCACTTTCCGCCCCGATCTGGGAGAACCCGACCGTGATGGTCTTCGACTCGGGCTTTTGCCCGTCGACCGCCGGTTTGTCGCCGGCCGCTTGACCCTGTCCTTGGTCGCCACAACCCGCCAGGGCCATCAGCGAGACCGCGACGAGTCCCGCGAACGCCGCAAGGGATGACTGTTTCATCGCGGGACAGCATATCCCTCGCCGCACCCCGAATGCGCGACGAGCCCGAACATGGGCCGAAGGGACGGCGTTGTATCATCCACAGGAAGATGAAGGTTTTCGCGACGTTGACCGCCCTCTTGACCGTTCTGTGCGCCGCGCCACCTGCAGGAGCGCAGGATTGGGCCAAGAAGAAGCTCGAAGCATCGGGCCGGCACCAGGAATGGGTTTCCGTGAAGCACGGGGACCGAACGCTCAAGTGCTTCGTCGTCTATCCAGAGTCCAAGGGTAAGGCGACGGTCGTCGTGCTGATCCACGAGATCATGGGTCTGACCGACTGGGTCATGTCCGTCGCCGACGAACTGGCCGCCGAGGGTTTTATCGCCATCGCCCCCGACTTCTTGAGCGGCATGGGCCCTGGCGGTGGACGGTCGGACGCGTTTGAGGACGTCGGGAAGGCCCGCGAAGCCGTCAGCGGACTTCCTGCGGCGCAAGTACGGGCGGACCTGGACGCTGCAGTCGAGTACGGCAAGACGTTGGACAGCTCGAACGGTAAGGCTGCGGTCGCCGGCTTCTGCTGGGGTGGAAGCCGGTCGTTCCAATACGCCACCGAACGTCAAGACCTGGGTGCCGCCTTCGTTTTCTACGGCACGGGTCCCCGGGACGAGAAGTCTGTCGAAGCGATCAAGGCGCCCGTCTACGGGTTCTACGGCGGAAACGACAACCGGGTGACGTCGACGGTCGAAGAGTCTTCGAGCCTCATGAAAGCGGCTGGAAAAACGTACAGCTCCGACGTCTACGAAGGTGCGGGCCACGGTTTCATGCGTTCCGGCCAGCAACCGGACGCACAAGAAGCGAACAAGAAGGCCCGTGACGCGGCTTGGGCCAAGATGCTGCAAATCCTTCGCGCGTTGTGACGCTAACGGCGTGCCCGATCTGTCGGTAGAGTCGGAAGATGACGCCTCTCCTCTTCGCCCTGGCCCTGTCCGTCGGCACTGGGCGTCAAGAAGCTCCGGAAAGCTTGAAGGCCCTCGCCCGATCGCTCAGCGGTCAGGGCCTTGCCGTCTCGGTCGGATCCGACGTTCGGGGCGGCTGGGAGCTGTGGGTGGAGTCCGAAGGACCGGTCGCCGACGCCACGATCAAACGGGTGACAGGTCGGAGAGACGTCGGCTCGATCCGGTTGCTCCAGGGCGGGTTCGGGGATGCCGGCGTCCGGTGGATCAAGGAGGTACCCCGACTCCATACCGTGGTGCTGGTCTCTGACCGACTGACCGATGACTGCACGACACCGCTCTCCGGGTTGAAAGCCCTTGTGAAACTGGACCTGAACCGCGCCCGGTTGACGAAGTCCGGCCTTGCCCGACTGACGCGGATCAAGACTCTGGAGCGGCTGTACCTCTACAACGCACAATTGCCTCCGAACGACCTGCTCGTACTGGGCACGATGCAGCGCCTGAAGGTCTTATCCTTGCCGAAGTCCGTCCCGGCGTCGGTGATCCGGCGACTCCGTAAGAAGTTGCCGAAGACCGACATCGACCAGATCTGAACGGCGGGACTAGCCCGCTATCGCGAGTTCGCGTTCCTTGGGAGTCAGTTTGATCGCCCTCCTGGCCGTCTCCGCCAGTTCGACGAAGTCCTGCTCGTCGACGTGGTCCAGGGAAACGCTGAGCCAGTACCAATTGGCGCTCCGGGAGTGGATGGCGTAGCGGTCGGGTTCTTGGAGGGCCAAGACCTCGGCGGCTCCACTGGACAAACGGAGCACCGCCCGGCCATCGGCCGGCCAAAGGGTGGCAAAAATCTTATTGACGTAGCGAAAGTCGGGGTGACCGTGGTGCGATCCCTCGACGGCGCCTGGCAACGACAGCAAAATGCAACGAGCTTGTTCGGGGCTCATATCAATCCTCTCGCAGACCGCCCAACGGCGGCCTCCATCTGGTTTGACTCCTCATCGGTCAAAAAGGTGCCCGCATTTTTACGACTTGAGTGAAAAAACGTTCATTCTTCGTCTCAAGGCCACCTGGGTAGCATAGGGCCTTGCGCCCACTGCTCTTTTTGACACTGGCCACCCTCACGACCTTCGTCCGAGCCGCCGAATACACCCTCGAAGTCCGGGAAAAGGACGCCGTCGTCGGCATCAAGGTCGAAAAGCCGAGCGAAGAGTTCAGGATGCCGGCGTGGATCCCGGGCGACTACGAACTGTTCGATTACGGCCGTCGCTTGTCCGACGTCCGCTTTTACAAGGGTGCCAAGGAGGTGCCCTCGATCCGTGGGGACGACGTCAACCTTTGGACCGTCCCGGGCGGGGCCGACCGCGTCCGTTACGTGGTCTCTCCGAGCATGGGGAACTTCAGCCCCAACTTGCAGATCCGGGCGAACGAGGTCTTTGTCAACGGGGGCGGAGTCTTCGGCTGGTTCGAAGGGCACGCTCACGAACCCGTGAAGCTCCATCTGCCGGCAAAGCCCTGGACTCCAATGGACGTCACCGGGACGACCGTCCAAGCCCGCGACTACGACCACCTGATCGACTCGCCGATCGTTATCGGTCCCGACGTCAAGGTCGCGAACGGCATCGTCCATAACCGGACGCACCGGGTCGTCGGGTTCGGTCGGAACCAGAACGTGGACATGGACCGCTTCCTGGAAACAGGGATGGCCGCCGCAGATCAGGCGTTCCGGCTCTTCGGCGAGCTGCCGTACAAGTCTTACACGTTCTTCCTCGACTTCGGCGGCCGTGGCGGGGGGCTCGAACACGCCGATTCGACCCGCATCGGCCTGTTCCCGTCGTCGGACGCCAAGCGGTCGTACGGCATCCTGTTCCACGAGTACTTCCACTGCTTCAACGTCAAGCGGATCCGCGCCGCCTGTCTCGGGCCGTTCGACTACACCAAACCCGCAACGACGTCGACCCTCTGGTGGCTGGAAGGCGTGACCGACTATTACGCGTCCAAGCTGGCGACCAGGGCCGGGCTGATGACCCGGGACCAGTTCCTTGGCGAAATCGGTTCGGGCGCCGAGAGCGTGTCCCGTGGCGCCTATTTGAAAGTGTCTGCGGAGACGGCGAGCCTCCGGGTCTGGGAGGGTAAGGGCAGTTTCGGTTTCGGAGGGGCGAGCTACTACGAAAAAGGCAACGCCGTGGGGGCGTTCCTGGATCTCGCCATTCTCGGGCGGACCGGCGGCAAGAAATCGCTCGACGACGTCGTGCGGGCGCTCTACAAAGAGACGAAACCTCCCAAACCCGGCTACCAAGACGGGCGGATCCGTGAACTCTGCGTCCAGATCGGTGGGGACGACCTTGGCCCGCTCTACGACGCGGCCGTCAAGACAGCGTCACCGCTCCCGTGGGATTCGGTGCTGCCTCAGGTCGGGCTCAAGAAAGAGGGCCGGACGGTCCAAGCCGACGTTCTCGCGAGCGACGCCGCCTCGAAAGTCCTTCAGAACTGGCCGTAGGTTCAGCGCTTCTTGCGCTTCGACGGCGGAACGGAGGCTTCATAGACGTCGATCCAGTCTTGGACGCTGAGGCGGCCGACCGTTTTCGCGACGACGTCCAAAGCGAGATCGTCGAGCCTTTTGAACCGGACGCACGCCTTTCCCATGTCGAGTTTCTTGCCTGCGTCCTTGAACCCTTGGACGAATTCCTCTTTGACCGGCCCCTCGCCGTACGCGCACATCAGGTAGAGCGACATGTGGTTCTTCTGAGAGGCCAAGCCGCCGAAAGGTAGGGCCTGCTTCGGGTCGCAATGGTAGCCGGAAGGATAAAGGGAATGTGGCACGTAATAGCCGATCATCCCGTACTGCATCCCTTCTTCGAAGCCTTCCGCGAGGTTGTCCAGGATGACTTTACGGACGGCGGACAGGGCTTCGCGCCGGTCGTCCGGTAGGGAAGCGAGATACTCTTCGACGGTTGCGGCGTTGCTCTGCACCCCTGGGTTGTACCTGCGCAGATCGCGCAAGACGCAACAGGCCGCACGGCACTTCTACCGTGTCCTTGTCCGTCTAGAATGCTGTGATGCAGTCGGCGTGGAAGGTCGGGCTCTTCGTGGTCGTCTTCGTGGGCCTCCTCCTCGGAGCGTACGCCGTGCTCGAAAAGAACCTTTTCGCCAAGCCGACAGAACGCTATTTCGCCGACTTTGCGGACGCCGGAGGCGTCGCAACGGGCTCGGCCGTGTTCCTTTCCGGCGTCCAGGTCGGCCAGGTCAAGGACGTCCGGCTGCTCGGGCCGAAGCAAGCCCGCTTGACGTTCGACCTCGACAAAGGCACACAGATCCCGGCCGGAAGCACGGCCCAAGTCCCGATGTCGTTCATCTCTATCGGTGACACGCGGGTGTTCATCGTCCCTCCGGAGAAGGTCGACGGATATCTCCAGCCTGAGGCGGTTCTGGCGGGCCGGCTCGGTTCGCCGCTCGAGGGACTCGCCCCCGAAGCCGGCAAAACCTTGGAAGAGCTGAACAAGACGATGGTCGCGGTGCAAGGACTGCTCGAGGACAAATCCCTTAAGCACGACCTTCATGCCCTGATGAACTCGGTGACGGAAACATCGACCAAGTTCGGCGGGGTGGCGGACCGGATCGACGGCCTGATCGCTTCGAACGAAGGCCGGTTCAAAGGGCTCCTGACGTCGACGGCGGGAACCCTGGAGAACATGCGGCTCGTGAGCCTTGAACTCCAGAAGTTTGCGGCCAGTGGCCAGCTTCAAGACAAGACGACGGCCCTGCTCGACAACTTGAACGAGACCGTCAAGAAGGGGAACGCGCTCGTCGGAGACCTCCAGTCGTTCGTCAACGACCCCGACCTCCGAGGTTCGTTGAAGGGAACGATGGAGAACGTCAAGGTCATGAGCGAATCGGGCCCCCGTATCGCGGCCGATGCTGAAGTCATGGCCAAGAACGGGGTCGAGATCACCGCCGAGACCAAGGAGCTGATGAAAAAGGCGAACAAGCTCGCCGACCAGGTCCAGGAGATGATCGAGAAGTTCAACGGCACGATCGACAAGATCGGACAGGGAGGAAAGAGTTTCGCGAGCGGGTTGGAGTACGAGGCGACGCTCACCCAAGAATCCTCGCCCGGCCGACTCCGCGCCGATGCGAACGTCTTCATCCCGATCGGAAAGGACAAGGTCATGATCGGCCTTTTCGACGCCTTCGAGTCCAACAAGATCAATTTTCAGATGGTCAAGAGCTTCGGCCCGAACCTGGGCCTTCGGTACGGGGCGTACGCCAGCAAGCCGGGTCTTGGGGTAGATTATTCGCTCGCGCCGAGGCTAGGCCTTCGCGGGGACGTGTTCGGACTGAACGACCCCCGCTTCGACCTTCGCCTCAACTATCAGGTCGGCCCTGGCGCATACGGTTGGGTAGGCCTGAACAAGATTTTCGAGCGGAACTCGCCGTCGGTCGGCGTGACGATCCGCAAGTAAGCGAGGAATTCGGGAATGAAGGTCATCCTAAAGCAATCGGTGCCGAAAGTCGGCAAGGAAGGGCAGGTCGTGAACGTCAAGAACGGTTTTGCCCGCAACTACCTCTTTCCGCAAGGGATGGCGATCGTGGCCGACAAGAAGCAGCTCGGCGTCTTGACCCGGCGCAACGCCAAGATCGAGGCCAAGTTGGCCGAGACCAAGAGCGAAGCCGACACCATGCGCGAAAAGCTCCACGGTCAGGTGCTCAACATCGAAGGCCACGTCGGGAAGGACACGGGCAAGCTCTTCGGGGCCGTCACGTCCCAGGACATCGCCGACGCGATCAAGTCCCAGTTCGGAGTCGATCTGGACAAGAGGATCGTCCTCTTGAGCCAGCCGATCAAGCAACTCGGCAACCACACCGTCGACATCGACGTCCACCGTCAGGTCGACATCCGCATGACCGTCCGTGTGTTCGACCCTGAACTCGTCGCTGCGGAAGCCAAGAAGGCGGCGGAACGCAAGGTCATCCAAGCCGCCCCGGCCGAGACCGTTGAAAAGGTCGAAGAGTCGGAAGGCGAAGCCGTCGAAGCTTGACGCCTCAGCGGCCCATCGCCATCTTTCCGATGTCGAGGGTCACGACGCCGATCACGAGCACCATCACGAGGAACGCCCCGATGGTGCTCAATTGCATTTGAAGCTTCAGACTGAGGCGACGGCCGCCTCGTAGGAGTTCGGCGAACGCCACCATCATCTGTCCGCCGTCAAAAGGCACGATCGGCAAGAGGTTCATGACGCCGAGCGAGACGCTCAACATCGCGGCGACCATGAAGACGGCGGGCGGGCCGGCTTTTCCAGCGTTTCCGATTTCACGGGCGATCGACGCAGGGCCACCGATGTTTTCGGCCAGCGTCTGGGGTTTCGAAACCGACTCGGCCAAACCTGCGACCAGGAGGACCGGGTACTTCACGGCGGCGTCAAACGCCTCGACCGGTGCCAACGGCTTATGGTCGAAGACCGGCGACATCTGCAGTTTCGCCTGGATCTTCTTTTCCGACGATGGTTTGTTGTCCTCTTGGAGCACCGGACTCGGCGCCTTGTCGACCACGGGCGTCACGTTCGCGAACAGGGTCTTGCCGTCCCGTTCGTAGGTCAGGCGTACAGGTACCGGCTCGTAGCGCCCGTCCTTTTCAGTAAAGCTGACACGGACGGTCTTGACGAGGTCGTAGAACGTCGCGACGGGTTTTCCGTTCGCTTCCAGGATCTTGTCCCCGGGTTTCAAGCCGGCCTTTGCTCCGGGCCCGTCGGCCGTGAGCGACCCGATCACCGGCGTCGTCCTCGGCACCAGTTCACCGTTGATCGCCAGGACCACGGCGAGCAACAAGACCCCGAAGGCGATGCTGAAGAACGGTCCAGCGAACAGGACGGCCAGTCTCGCCAACGGGGGTTTGCTATAGAAGCCGCCTTCGATCTCGGTCTCGCTGCCGTCTTCCTTCGGGTGCATGCCACGGATCGCGGCGAATCCGCCGAGAGGAAGGCACAACAGGGAGAACTCGGTCCCATGCTTGTCCGTACGGCTCAAGAGCGGCCGGAAGAGGACCGGGCGCTTCTCAGGGCCCATCGGTCCGTCCACAAAGATCTGTCCTTGGCCGTGCTTCTCCTCTTCACCCTTGTGCAACACCGGATGGTAATAGACGAAGAGGAGGCCGATGACGGCGAAGATCGCGAGGAGGCCCACCGTCTGAAGCGGGCCCATACCCTTGCCTCCCGTCCCGACGAAACTCAGGACGACGGCGACCAACCAAGCTTTGGCGACCGTTCCGACCGTCGACGCCAGAGGAAGACGGTAGACGTTTCCCAATCGCGTCGCGATCCAGACCGGCAACACGGCTCCGAGAACGGCAAGGGAAGCGTAAGCGCCGATCAAGTTCTGGGCCGACATCGCCCAGGCCAGGCTCACCCCGGCAACGGTTCCGACCGCGGCCAGGATCCACGGACTGGCCATCGGTTTGGCCCCGAGTTCGGACGGTCGCGTCTTGCGGATCCCGCCCATCATCACGGCGAACGCATCGACGTGCATCCCGCATGCCCGTGCCACCCAAAAGTGTCCGAGTTCATGGACGGCGACAAGGATAGGGAGGATCGCAACGATCAGCAAAGCAGTGAGAAGCGTCTCGATCAAGGGGCCCATAGGCTGTCCTTATTCTAACTGCAGAACCGAACGGACCGTTTCCCGGGCCCACGCGTCCGTCTGGAGCACGTTCTCCAGCGTCGGATCGACGGGCGTATGGCGCGAAACGGTCTCGGAGACCACGTCCGCGATCTGAAGGAACCCGCACCGACCCTTCAAGAAGGCGTTGGCGGCTTCCTCGTTCGCTGCGTTCATGGCACACGGAGCCGTCCGGCCGACTTTTGCGCTGTGCCGGGCGATCTCGAGACAGGCGAAGGTCGACGTGTCCACCTCTTCGAAGGTGAGCGGCCCGCTCTCGACCGGGTTCCACCTCTTCAACCCTCCAGGTGTCCGGTCCGGATAGAGAAGGGCGTATTGGATCGGAAGACGCATGTCCGGCCAGCCGCATTGGGCCAAGACGCTCGTGTCTTTGAACTCGACGAAGCTGTGGACGATGCTTTGCGGATGGACGACGACGTCGACCTGACCGATGTCGAGGCCGAACAGCCAATGCGCTTCGATGACCTCGAGACCCTTGTTCATCAACGTCGCCGAATCGACCGTGATCTTGCCCCCCATCCTCCACGTCGGGTGGTTCAGGGCTTCTTCGACCGATACGGAAGCCAACTCGTCCCGCTTCTTGCCCCGGAACGGACCTCCGCTCGCGGTCAGGACGAGCCGTGCCACTTGATCCGACCGGTAGCCTTGTAGACACTGGAACACGGCGCTGTGCTCCGAATCGATGGGCGTCATCACGAGCCCCTTTGAACGGACTAGAGGCATGACGACCTCCCCTGCCGCCACGAGGACCTCCTTACTGGCCAGAGCGATGTTTTTCCCCGCTTCGATCGCCGCCAACGTCGGCTCCAGTCCGATCACTCCGGCCACGGCGACGACCACGATGTCGGCTTCCGGAAGCGTGGCAAGGTCGACGACGGCCTGGGGACCGCCCGGTACGCCATAGGCTGCAGCCGCAGGAGCGTCGAGAAGCGCCAGTTTCGCTTCAGGAAACTCCGCCGCTTGCGCGGCGAGCGCCTCGCCGTTCCGGTGAGCGGAGAGCCCTATGACGTCCAGCCTTTCGGGATGCCTCCGGACGATGTCCAAGGTCTGCCGTCCTATGCTCCCTGTCGAACCTAAGACGACGACCCTTTTCACCCCCGTTTTGTACCTGATTGAAAACTCGCGGCCCTGGTCGGTAAGAAGTGCCCCGCCAAGCGCCGAAAATGACAATGTATGTCCGATTCGAACTGGATGCACGTGGCCCCGCCCTCCGTAGACTTTGACGCCCTCCTGGCGAAGTTCCGGTCTGCGGAGAGCTTGCCGGACCTTCCGGCTTCGGCCCTCCAGCTTTGCGACGCCATCGACAAGGGCGACGCTGAGACCGGCCAGCTCGAGAAGATCATCCTCAGCGACCCCGCCATCACCGGGAGCGTGCTCAAGGCCGCCAACAGCGCCCTTTACGGCGGGAAGTCGAACAACGCTTCGACGGTCAAGGGCGCGATCTTGCTCCTCGGGCAAAAAGCCATCCGGAGCATCGCCGTCTCGGTCTGGGTCCAGTCGCTCGTCCACCAGTCGAAGGGTTCGCCGAAGTTCGACCCGGCCAAGTTCGCCGCCCACTCGATGTTCGTCGGCTTCCTCAGCAAGTATCTGCTTTCGACCGTCACGAGGACGAAGTCCGTCAAGAGCGCATGGACTCCGGACGAATTGTTCGCGGCCGGCGTCCTGCACGACCTTGGGATCGGGCTCCTCGCCTCGATCGACGCTAAGCTCTACGAGGCCGCCCAGTCGTTCGCCGCCGCGAACGGGAAGTCGTTGAACCAGTCGTTCCTTGAAGTCACGGGCCGCTCGGTCGACATCCTCAGCGTCGCCGCTGCACAAGCCTGGAAATTGCCGGACCTGTTCGTCGACGTGCTCATGGGCCAATCCGAGCCGCTGCTCGCTGATAAAGAGGTCGACGCCCTCTGCTGCGTCAATTACGCGGAGTACCTCGCCCAGCGGACGGGTTACGCCCTCAGCGACTGGCGGGTCGAGGCCGTGATCGAGCCGGAGGTCGAAGAACGGGTCGGACTGAGCCCGGACGACGTCTCCGACGTCCTGGAACTCGTCGCCGGTCTGACCACCGAGTTCGTCGCAGCGGCGTAAACCCTGTCTGGGGCCGACCCCGCGAATCTGTCGGGAGCGGAGCATAATCCGCCCCATGTCCGCGACCGTGGCCACCGACCGTCTGATCCTCTCGGACGAGCAAGCCCACCGCCTGAGCGAACAGTTCGGCACGCCCCTGTACGTCCTCGACGAATCCCTGCTTCGGGCCAGGGCGCGCGAGTTCGTATCGGCATGGCCGGGCGAGGTCTCGTTCGCGACCAAGGCAAACTCGACCTTGGCCGTGGTCAAGATCGCCTACTCGGAAGGGTGTACGGTCGACGTCGCGAGCGAAGGCGAACTTCGTGCCGCGCTCAAGGCCGGCGTTCCGGCATCGGCGTGCCGGCTCCACGGGAACAACAAGAGCGTGTCCGAGATCAAGTTTGCCGTCGAGTCCGGCGTCGGCAAGATCATCGCTGACGCGTTCGAGGAGCTCGAGCGTCTCGCTGCCTTCCCACGGCTACCGGACGTCCTCCTCCGGATCGCCCCAGGCGTCGACCCCAAGACCAACGCCAAAATCTCGACCGGTCAGGCCGATACGAAGTTCGGGTTCGGGCTCGACCAAGCCGAGCAGGCGCTTGTGCGCGCTTTAGAGCTGAAGCTCCCTGTGATCGGGTTCCACTGTCACGTCGGGTCCCAGCTCATGGACGCCGAGTCCCAAGTGAACGGGGCGAAGACGCTCGCTTCCTTGGCCGTCGACATGAAGGAGAGGCACGGATGGTCCGCGTCCTTCCTGAACGTCGGAGGCGGACTCGGCGTAAGGTACTCGGAAGGGGACAGACCGATGCCCGTTAACGAATTCTGCCGATCGATCGCAACGGCCGTCCAGGAGACCGTCCAGGGACGCTTGGACCTGAACCTCGGCATGGAACCGGGCCGCGCCATGGTCGCCGGCGCGGGAGTCACGCTCTATGAGGTCGGGGTCGTGAAGCGTGCCTCGACAGGCCGAAAGTACGTCGCCGTCGACGGCGGACTGAGCGACAACCCCCGGCCCGCGTTCTACGGGTCCAAGTACGAACTCGTCTGGCATTCGCGAGAGAGCACAGGTTCCGAGACTGTGACGGTGTCCGGCAAACACTGCGAAACCGACACGCTCTTCCCGGACGTGCAAGCACCGGCGGGCGTCGAAGCCGGAGACATGCTTCAAGTCCTCGGAACAGGCGCTTACAACTCCGTCATGGCGAGCAACTACAACCGGCTCCCAAGGCCGGCGGCCGTCCTTCTACGCACCGACGGGAGCGCCGTGGTCGTCCAGGAGCGGGAGACGTTCGAGCAAGTCCTGCAGCGCGAGAGACTGCCGGAGGGGCTCTGACCCATGCCCCAATTCGATTTTCAGTCCCTGATCTCGATCCTGATCGTGATCTTCTTCGCGATCGGACTTCACGAATACGCCCACGCGAAGATCGCCGACGCGGCGGGCGACCCGACGCCCCGTTACTACGGTCGGGTGACCCTCAACCTGTTCAAGCACTTCGACCCGCTCGGGACGATCATGATCGTCCTGACCGCCCTTTACGGGTTCGGAATCGGCTGGGGTAAGCCGGTCCCGATGGACCCTCGCAAGATGGGCAACCCTCGGTGGGACCACTTCATGGCCGTCGCAGCGGGGCCGATCTCCAACCTGATCCAAGCCGGAGTGTTCTCGTTGGCCCTCAGGTTCGTCCCCGGCTTGATCGACGCGCCCTTCTTCGGCAACCTGCTGATTTACGGCGTGATGATCAACATCGGGCTGTTCTGCTTCAACCTTCTCCCCCTCGGGCCGCTCGACGGCATGTGGCTCCTCGGGACGTTCCTAGACGAGAAGGCGCGCCTCGCCTGGACCAGGTGGAACCTCACCATCGGGCAGTTCGTCTTCCTCGGCCTTGTCCTTGTCGGCCAAATGGTGCCGGAACTGAACCTGATCTCCCGCGTGATCCGGCCCGTCATGCAGACCCTCTTCAGGTTCCTGATGGGAGTACCATAGGCTCCCATGGACGGGGACAGACGGATCCTGAGCGGGATGCGGGCCACAAACTCGCGGCTCCATCTTGGAAACTATGAGGGCGCCCTGCGCAACTGGGTCAATCTTCAAGAGCGGTTCAAAGTCTATTGTATGGTGGCCGACTACCATGCTCTGACGACCATGGGCGAGATGCCGCCCGACCTCCGTTACAACGGTAGGGAAGTCGCCAAGGACTACATCAGCGCCGGGATCGACCCGGAGCGCTCGACCGTCTTCCTCCAGTCCGACGTCCATCAGCACGCCGAGCTCCACCTGATTTTCAGCATGGTCACCGGGCTCGGCAAACTCGAACGCGTCCCCACGTTCAAGGAAAAGAAGGACGAACTCGCCGAAGGCCGCCCGGTCTCCTATGGACTCCTCGGATATCCCGTCCTACAGGCCGCCGACATCCTCCTTTACAGGCCCTACGGCGTCCCTGTCGGCCGTGACCAGGCGCCCCACCTCGAACTTTCGCGCGAGATCGGACGGTCGTTCAACGCGGCATTCGGCGTGGACGTGTTCCCCGAGTTCAAAGACCTCATCGACGAAGACGACCTTCGGGCGAAGGTTCCCGGTCTTGACGCGGACGAGAACGGCCAACTCCGGAAGATGAGCAAGTCCTACGACAACTGCATCTACCTCACCGACTCGGCCGACGACGTCGCGACTAAAGTCAAAAGCGCGTTCACGACCCCGACGAAAATGCGGAAGTCCGATCCCGGCGTGCCGGAAGGGTGCGCCGTCTGCCAGTACCTCAAGATGTACTCGCCGGGTTGGGAGACGCAGTGGGACGAAGACCGTCAGGGCGTCCGGGGTTGCATGCAGAACAAGGCCGAGCTCACTGAAGTCTTGAACACCTTTCTGGAACCGATGCGGGAACGCCGCAAAGCGGTCGACGACGGTGCGATCGAGGCGATCCTGCAGCGCGGGGCAGAAGAAGCGTCCGACGTCGCTTCGGACACCATGCGGCTCGTCCGCGACGCTATGAAGATGTAGGCCTTACCGGTCGAGGTTGATCGCTTTGGCCAGTTCGGCAAGTTGTGCTTCGTCCAGACCGACCCTCGTCCTCAAGGGACCGTCCTGCTCCAAGATTGCAAGGACAAGGTGTCCGGGATCTGTCGGCCTGCCTTCCGCAAGCTCGGACGCCCTGGCCAGGGCGCCTTGGAGGGAAAGTTCGACGACCGTAGCGTTCTCGACCCGCTGCACCGACTCTGCGACGACGTTGTTGGAAAAGTCCTGCGCGTGCACCCCGACTGAAAGGAGCGCTTTGGCCAAGCGAGGGCTATGGTCCATGACCGCGAGCACGAGCATGCAGGTGCGCGTGGTCGATTGGAGGGAAAGGAACATCGAGAACGTGGCGTCCTGGCGCTTGATCAGGCCGAAAGCCTCCTTGATCCGTTTCATGGGCGTCTGCGGCCTGGGGAAACCCTTGGGAGGGTCCTTACCCCGGACAACGGCCACTGTCGCCCTTGCCCGTTCCATGGTGAGATCCATTTTCTCTAGCATGCGGCCCGCCAGTCCGTCATGCTCGCGGATCAAGCCCAGTAAGAGGTGCTCGGTCCCGATGAACTGATCGTTCAATTGTCGGGCCTCGTCATAAGCGAGATCGATGACGCGCTTGGCCCGGGGAGTCAGCGTCATGTCTTGCGATGTTCGAGGCTCCCCACGCGGCAGCATCCGCAACACCTCCGTTCTCACCAACGCCAGGTCGATTCCGACGTCGTGCAGGACCCTCGTCGCCGTACATTCCTCCCTCACCAGTCCAAGGAGAAGGTGCTCGGTGCTGACGTACCCCTCGCCCACCCCTTGTGCCTCTTCTTGAGCGAAAAAAACGACCCTCCGCGCGTTTTCGCTGAACCGCTGCCACACGGGGGCATTGTATCAGTGCGAACTTCGTAATAGGGGCGCGAGACGTCGGGCCAATGCGTCGGCCGATCGGAAGAGATGTCCATTAAGACCGGCGCTCTCGGCACCGAGAACGTTGGCTTCGAGGTCGTCGACGAACAGCGTCCTGGACGGCACGGTTCCCAGTCGTCGGCACACTTGGGCGAAGATGACAGGGTCGGGCTTGCAGGTCCCGAACTGCGCCGAACACCAGATCTGGCTGCCAAAGATCGGGACGACTTCTGGGAACAGGACACCGATCTCTTCGATAAGGAGGTGTCCGTTGTTGGTGAGGACCGCGACAGGCACACGCTCCGCCGTCCGAGCGGCGATCTGCAAGACGTCGGGGTGCGGGGTCATGCCGGACCGGCGGTAAGCGACCCAGTCGGACCGGGACAACGTCTTTCCGACCCTGGCTCCGAACTCTCGCAGATACTCGGCGGCGTCGAGTTGACCCCGATCGGCGCGGTCTTCGAAACCGGAGCCCCAGATCGCAGCGACGACGTCGTCGGGAGTAAGGCCCGAAACTCCGGATAAGTGCCCGATCCTGGCCTCGTCGTCGAGACGGCACAAGACTCCGTCCAAGTCGAAGATCACTCCGTCGATTCCGGCCACTCCGGCACAGGATACTGGGCCCCCGATCGTCGGAGACGGGGCCACGTCCGTCGAGCCGAAGGGAACGCTGAAGCCGGTTTTGGCGAGTATCGGACGAGAGAGTGCGCGGAAATGAGCCGACAGACCGCTATCGACGTCACATTGTCCTTGCTACGGGTCGTGGCCGGACTCCTCTTCTTGCAGGCCGGTGGCTCGAAGATCTTCGGATGGTTCGGCGTCCTGCCAAAGGACATGTATCCGAGCGGGACCGTTCCGTTCTTGTCCCAAGCCGGGATCGGCGGAGCGATCGAAGTCGTCGGCGGTTTGCTCTTGATGTTCGGGCTTTTTACGAGAGTCGTCGCGTTCGTATCGTCTGGGGAAATGGCCGTCGCTTATTTCCAGTTCCACCAGCCGAACGGGTCGTGGCCGGTCCAGAACCAGGGACAACAGGCCGTCCTCTTCTGCTTCATCTTCCTCTTTTTCGCGGCGTACGGGGCGGGGCCTTGGAGCCTTGACGCTCTCATGGCCAAGCGCTCTCGTCGGTCTAAGAAGGTCGAAAACGACGATTTCGCTCAACGTCTTTAGCCGGCTGGGCGAATCCTGTCCGTTTTTGTCATATCATGACGGTACTTTCTTGGAGGTTCCTCATGTGGCCCGCCGTATTGACTTGTTCGTTGCTCGTACACCAGCCGTCGCCGTCCGGACCGACACCGGTCGTGCCCCGATGGAAACTGCCGGCATACTTCCGTCCGTCCGCAATGCTCCGTGAACGCGAGGGTGGAGAGTTCGAGGAAGAAGCGCTCCTAGCCGAGGCGTATCGTGCGAAGTCGTGGCCCGGCCAACGGCCGAACCGCGAGAACATCAAGATCGCCCGTCGGATGAAAGCCGAAATGAAGGTCGGCGAAGGCCCGTCCGGCGGGCCACCGCCCGCGTCCCCTTGGGAGTACATCGGCCCCACCAATCTCTTGAACGACGGGAACGACTACGCCTTCGGGCCGTCGCCTGTCAACGGGCGCGTCAACTGCGCGGTCTACGACCCCTTTGACCAAGAGACGATCTACGCGGCATCGGCCATGGGGGGCGTCTGGAAGTCGGAAAACACCGGTGTGAACTGGACACCGCTGTCCGATTCCTGGGACCAGCTCGAAATGTCCTGCATCGCGGCCAACCCGATCATCCAGGGTCACTTTTATGCCGGGACAGGCGACGAAACGGGATCCGGCAATTACGATTACGGTGCCGGAATCGGGGTCATGGTGACCAAAGACAACGGTGCGACATGGACGCAGAGCGGGTTTCCCGGCCCGTTCTCCGAAACGAAGATCGCTGATATCGTCGCCGATGCTCAAGACCCGGCCCGCATTTTCGTCGCGGCCGGAGGCGGCGACGACGAATGGGTGAAGCTCTATATGTCGCCCGACGAAGGGACGACCTGGCAGGTCTCGTTGAACGTGTTCGCCCATTGGTACGACCTTGACGCCGTAACGACGACTTCGGGCGGCGATTACATTTGGGCCACCGGAAAGCTCCAGGACGGGACGCTGACTTTACGGGTCACCACCGACCACGGTTCGACCTGGACGAACGTTCCGCTGCCCTACCGAGGCACGTCGAGCGACCGGCTCTATGTCGCCGGTTCGAAAGTCAACCCCGCCAAACCGTACATCTACTACACCGGGTCTCAACGTGTCTACGCCGGCGGTGCGTTCCTCGGAATGTGGAGCAACATCACGGGCGACTTGCCGACCGTGAGCGACGGAGTCTGGGCGCAAGCTTCCTACAACAACGGTCTGACGTGTTTCAAGCGGACGTTCGGCGGGACGACCGACGCGCTCGTGGTCAACAACTGCGACTCTTATATCTCAAAAGACGCGACCGGTACTTGGGTGGCCGTCGCGAACGGTTACACCGGCGACGACACTGCCCACGTCGACCATCACAACTTTACTCCGCACCCGGTCGACCCGAACCAGTTCCTTCTGTCCACCGACGGCGGTGTGACACGGTGCATCTATAACCCGGCCACGAACACCTTCGCCACGGTGCAGACCAGCAAGAAGCTCGGCTGTACGCTCGTGACGAGGATCTCGGTCGACGCGACCGTACCGACCGGGATCATCGCGGGCCTGCAAGACAACGGTTTCGCACGTTGCGGGGTCGACGTCTTGAACTGGGACAACCTGCTCGGAGCGGATTGCGGTCACTCTGCGATCGACCAAGAAGTGCCGGGAATCCAGTACATGATGCCGCCGAACTTCGACAAGGACGATGAAGGCGAGGGTTACATCTGGTTCACGAGTAACGGATGGGCCGACCGCGAGGAGCTTTGGATCAACACTCTTGGCGAGAAGCACCGGAACAGTCCTCCGATCGTCTTGGACCCGAGTTCGCAACGCACCATGTACTGTGCGACCGACTACCTCCACCGCTACGACTTCGTCACGAAGCAGTGGGAGACGAAACTTGGAAACCAACTCCTCTCCGTAGAGGGCCATGTCCGGCATCTCGCGGTGGCACCGAGCGACTCGGACCGGATCTATACGGTTTCCGGCGAGGGCGAGGTCTGGATGAGCAAAGACCGGGGCGACAGTTGGGCGCCGATCCACACGGGGACACCCGGGCTCCCTGTGGAATCCATAGGTCACGTCTCCGTGGATCCGAACGACAGGAACCGGATCCTCGTCACCCTCGAAGGAACGGGGCTGACGGGCAAGCTCTGGGAATGCCAGAACACGACGGCGGCGACCCGCGTCTGGTCGGACCGGACGGGCACCGTCGCCGGGAAAATGCTGCCAGTGGCGCCTGCCGCCGCCATTGCGCGGCATCCTGACAACCCCTCGAAAGTGTGGTTCGTCGCGAACGAACTCGGCGTCTACCTCACCCGCGACGAAGGGAAGACCTGGGAGGACTTCACTCCTAAGGGCCAGTTCCCGGGGGTCGCGGTGTCAGACATGGTCGCTCATAAGTTCACGAAGACGTTGATCGTCAGTACCTATGGGCGAGGGGTCTGGAAGCGGTCGATCAAGCGTCTCCCGATGCCGCGGCCCTGGTCGAGAGGATGAGCGGACTCCCGAGGAAGCCGAACGGTAGAATCGGCGCCATGGGTTTTCGCCTCCGGACCGGAACGTTGATCCTCCTTACGGCCTTTGCGGTCTCGTCCTTCGCCCAAGACGATCCGAAGCCGTCACCGGAAAGCGACGCGTACCACGCGTACCGGCACCAGTTGACGCAACCGCTGTACGGGACTGCGAAGGTCAAGTCCCTGATCGCAAAGATCAAAACCGATAGGGAAGACAACCGGGTCATGCCGGACTCGGTGTACAAGAAGCTGACCTTTCAGGAGAAGCTCACCTTCGTCCTGCTCCACGGCGAGGACTTCTCGCAAAACTGCGACATGATGCCGCGGATCCTCGACGAGCAGAAAAAGATCTTCCCGTACTTCCCGAGCCCGTTCGGCGACGAATCGGTCTGGAGCGAGCGGCAACGGGGCTTCCTGACCGCGAACAGGGCCAAGGTGGTCGCTCTCCTCCGTGAGACGATCCGGACTCGAAAGCGGGTCGGGGTGAACGTGAAAGCCGTCATCGCGACGCTCGACGCCAAGGAACTCGTCCCCGATGTCGTCAAGGTCTATAAGGCCGACAGGAAGGACCGCGACATCCTGACGCTCTTGATGGTCCTGATGGGCGCATCGAAGTACGGTCCGTTCCTTAAGACAGGGCTCTACAGAGACCTCTACGGCGAGGAGGCCGGCTATCAGGCCAACGTGCCCTTCGATGCTAAGACCGAGGCCCAGATCCTGACCCTGGCCACGGCGTTCGCCAAGTCGGGCCGGTGACGATGATCGCCCTGACCGTCTGGGTCATGGGACTCTCCTCGATCGGACCCGAGTTCGTCCGAGTGCCGGCCGGGGAAGTGCGCCTAGGAAAGAAAGGCAACGTGGCCAATCCCTTGCGGACGGTCCGGATCGGCGAGTTCGAGATCGCAGCGAAGGAGACCACCAACGCTCAATTCGCCGCGTTCGTCAAAGCGACCGGGTACGTGACCGACGCCGAGCGCTCCCACAACGCAATGGTCTTCGAACCGGGGTTGCCCGAATTCCGTTGGATCAAGGACAAATCGGCGGACTGGCGCTTCCCGAACGGAAGGTCCCGCGACTCGGTGAAGGGAAAGGACGGCCATCCTGTGACCTCGGTGTCCTTCCACGACGCCTCCGAATACTGCCGCTGGGCAGGCTTCCGCCTTCCCACCCTTGACGAGTGGGAAGCCGCGTGCCGTGCGGGCACGTCGACGGACTGGTTCTTCGGAAGCGACGACGAGCGGATCAGGGAATACGCCAACGTCTGGCACGGTCGCGACCACTTGACCGCCGACCGCTCCGACGGATATATGACGACGTCCCCGGTCGGGAGCTTCAAACCGAATCCGATCGGGCTCTACGACATGTACGGGAACGTGTTCGAGTTCTGTACGGGCCAACTTCCCGGAGACGGCCCGCGCACCGTCCATAGCCGAGGAGGGTCATGGTGGTGCAGCAAGCGTTCGTGCTGCTTCTTCAACTCGGCCGACATCGGCAAAGTCGACCGTCACGCCTCGTTCAGCAATCAAGGGTTCCGGGTCGTGCGGCTCACTCTGACCCGTCGATAGGGACCGACGACACTGTGGACGCAGACCGACGGGAACAAGCTCTACGACGGGCCGAGAGCGCGCGTACGACGTGGAACCTTGAGTCTGGGGGCCGCCGGGCCTGGGTGTGTTTCGACGACGACGTGACGTTCGACCTCGGACCTGATCCCGAAGGTGGCCGTTTCCTGGAAATCTCGGACCGAATGGTGTCCGGTCGCACCTATCTCCCTGACGCCGTCCAAGTGTTCGGGCGCTTCATCGCCGAGCAACGGGACTTACGAGCCGGGGACAGACTGCTCCAATCGGCTCCGCTCTTCGGACGGTGGGGCGGGCCTCTAATGACGTCCGCAGTCGAAATGGCCGTCGTCGAACGGGGCGAGACTCGCTGCCGGATCGGATACGTCACGACCGAGCGGCACCATGCCCGGGGAGGATGGTCGGCGACGTTGGACAGCCGCGACGGCCGTCTGTCGCTCCGCGTCGTCAGTACGTCAAACCCCAAGTCCTGGCTCTTTTGGCTGGGGCTCCCTATCGGACGGGCCCTTCAACTCCGCGCCAGACGCCGCTCGGTCGAGGTCTTCCGGTCCCTTTGACCTTTACGCGAGCCCGGTCGAAAGGGGCCGGTAAGGATGCCAATACCGGATGTCGGCCCCAGACCGCTGTCAGCATTTCCGATGACCCATAACCCGCGACTGGTGCGCGCCTTTCGGAACGGATACATTGTCGTTAGGAATCAGGCGTCAAGGAGAATGATATGTCTCATACGCGCAAGAAAGGCGGACAACGCAAGGACAAGAAGGTCGAGCGGATGCACGAAGCCGAAGAATATCGGCGCTCCATGTCCGACGGGCCGAAGCCCACGACCGATCAGAAGGACATCGTGGGCTACAAGTCCGGAGGGCCGAGCGACCGGAACCGGGAACCACGGCCGACCCAACCTGAACGCAGGTGACTGCGCCCGGCTCCTTACGGAGCCCGGCGCGGCCCGTCGTCCGAGAAAGCAAGAATGAAAAACGGAAAGGGGCGGATGAACGGGAAGGTCGCGGTCGTGACCGGTGCGGCTTTGGGGATCGGGCGCGCCTGCGCACAGATGCTTGCCAGGGAGGGTGCGTCCGTCGCCGTGACGGACCTTTTGGACGCGGAGGGCCAAGCCGTCGTCAACGAAATCTGCAACGAAGGGGGGACAGCCGGCTATTGGCACATGGACGTCACCGACGAGCAGCAGGTCAGCGACGTGATGGGCATGGTGCGGTCGCGGTTCGGTCCGGTCACTGTGCTGGTCAACAACGCCGGCATCACGGGCGAAGACAAGTCGACCCACGAGTTCACCACCGAGGAATGGGAGGAGGTGATGGACGTGAACGTCAAAGGGGCCTATCTGTGCATCAAGTACGCCGTTCCACAAATGATCCGCAAGGGCGGGGGCAGCGTCGTCAACGTCTCATCGGTGTACGGGATCGTCGGCGGTCCGGGCTTGGCCGGTTACCATGCTGCCGAAGGTGCGCTTCGGTCGATGACGAAGACGGACGCGGTGACGTACGCCCCTCGACAGGTCCGGGTGAATTCCGTTCATCCCGGGGTCATTTGGACCCCGATGGTCGAGGGATTGATCGCTGCCGAAGAAGACGTCGTCCATGAGCGGGCCGAACTCGGGGCGAAGCACCCGTTAGGACACGTGGGCGAGCCCGACGACGTGGCCTTCGCCGTGCTTTACCTCGCGTCCGACGAAGCCCGCTTCGTCACTGGCGCCGAACTCGTCGTCGACGGCGGATACACGGCCCGTTAGCCCGGCGGGCTTTCGACCGGACGCACGATGCAGATCACGACCGTTCCACGGCTCGTGTTCATTGCGGACAGCGAGGCCCGGATCGGAAACTCGCTTCCGTCCTTGTGCATCGCAGGCGTCTCCAAGTGCTGACCCATCGGTCGGCGTTGCGGGTTTTGGAGGTACGAGACGCGGTGCTCACCGTGCGCGGCACGGAACCGCCGGGGCACCAGTTCCACGAGATCGTGCCCAGTCAGCTCGTCCTTTCCATAGCCGAAGAGGTCTCGGGCCGCAGAGTTCATGTATTCGATCCTGCCCTCGGCCGATACGACGAGCATCGCGTCCGGCGCTTGTTCCAACAGCTCGTTATAGAACGGCAATTCGGATGCGTCGAATTTGGCCTGCAGGGCCTTCACCAGGTGTTCGTTCTCCCGGCGGAGTTCTTCGACCGCCGCTTCGCGTTCGGCCTTGAGCATGACCGCGACCAGTTCGGTCCTACTGAAAGGACCGAGCTTCATCCGGACACGGCCCCAATACGTCGCCACGGTGGCCTCGCTGATCCCCAGTTTATAAGCGATGGCCGTATCGGTCAATCCCTCCGAAGCGTAACGCAAGAGCTGCTGTTCGCGTGGAGAGAGTTCGGGTGTCGTTCGGTCTGTGGTCATGTTCGTTCGAAAAGTGACCGGTACTTCAAGATTTTACACTTTTCTTGCAGCATTGGGTGATCGCGACGAAAAAGACCGGCCCCATACGGCATCCAAGGGCCAGATTTTAGACGATAGAAGACGCGACCGGCCCGCTTAAGCGGCCTTTCGCTGGGCCACGTGCTTCAAAACCGATTGGGTCTCGTCTTTGAACGTCGCGAACGCCGTGTCGATTTCGGCCATGACCTGGTTGACCTTGTGGGACGTCAGTTCCACTTCGTGGGCGACGATCGCGAAGCCCCGACCGGCGTCGCCCGCCCTGGCCGCCTCGATTTTGGCGTTCAGGGCCAGAACGTGCGTGTTCTTCGTGATTTCGGAGATGTTGTCGATCGCCCGAGAGATCTGTCCCGCCGAGTCGTGGAGGGCGTGTTCGAGGTTCAGGATCATCTCGCCCCGTTCCTGATCGGTAGCGGCCAGTCGTGTGCTCTGCTCGTGCATGTCGGTCAAGGCGCCGTTCAACAGCTTGGCGCCCGTACGGAACGTCCCGCTCATGCCTCGTTCGAGGACTTGCCGATAGTATCGCCCCGTGCTCGCGGCTTGCAGACTGGCCGTCGACTCCCGGACGTAGACGTCGGTGCTGTCGAGGAGGCTGTTGATGGCTTCGGCGATCCGCATCAGCCGAGGATCGTCACACTGCCCTAAGATGCGAGGTTCAAGGTCGCCCTTGGTCGCCGCGTCGCAGACGCGGGTGATCTCGTCGAGCAAGGCGGTCGCTTGATCAGCGGATGACGGAGAAGATGAACTCATCGTAGGTGACCCCCTGGGATTCGAGGAACGCGCCGAAAGCCTGCAGCGACCGCTCGAGCCCGACCCTGGGTTCGGCGTCTTGCTCCAGACTGCGGAGCTTCGCGTAAACGGGTTCGACGGTCGCGACCGACGCCGGCTCCGGATACCGCCTGTTCGAGTGGTAACCGATGATGTCGCCCTTGGGCCCGTAAGTCGGCGTGACATGGGCGAGCACCCAATAATAGTCGCCGTTGCGGGCCATGTTCTTCACATAGGCGAAGACTTCGTGCCCTTCGCTGATCCGGTTCCAGAGGAACTTGAACACGCAGCGCGGCATGTCCGGATGGCGGATCACGTTGTGGGGCGCACCGATCAGTTCATCGAGCGAGTACCCGGCGATCCGGCAGAAGACCGTGTTCGCGTACGTGATCAAGCCCTTCGTATCGGTCTTGCTGACGATGACCTCTTCTCGCCCGATCGACCTCTCCGTCCGCGTCGGCCGGGCCGCGCGGTGCTCCCGCATCAGTTCGTTGACCATCGGCTCTCTATCGATAATCTTCGGGAGGCGGGCCGCACGTCTGAAGGGAGACTTCTCCCCAAGACCGGCGTAAGAACCAACGACCATGGAGCGCCAGACCTTTGTTCCGATGCTGAGCTACGAGGACGGGCACAAGATGATGGATTGGCTCGCTCACGTTTTCGGCCTCGAGATCAAGGAACGTTGGACGTCCGACGACGGTTCGTTGAGTCACGGGGAGCTTGAAGCCGACGGGCAGGTCTTGATGTTGGCGACCCCGACGCCGCTTTATCTGTCACCGTCGAGCGTCCGTTCCCGGTTCCCCCTTGCGGCCCGAGCCGGGGACACTCCGTACGTGATCAACGGCGTCCTCGTCCGTGTCGGGGACGTCCGCGAAGTCTTCGAGCGCGCCGTCGCTGCGGGCGCCGTCGTCCTATCGCCCATCGAAGAAGGGTTCCCCGGCACAAGGTTCCGGATGGAGGATCCCGAAGGACAACGTTGGTTCGTTATCGAGGGGTGAGGGCGTGCCAAGTCGGGCCGTCGACACCGATCCCGGTATTTGTCCTGATCGGTGGAACTTCTCCCGGTGGAAGACAAATCACTGTCATGAAGGTCTTGAGCATCCTTTCGTTCCTCTTCGCAGCCGTTGCGAGCCATGCCGTCGGAATCGGCGTCATCGGTGGAGGGGGCGGAGGGGGCGGTGACGACGAATGCGCACCGATTTCCGCTACCGTCTACGCCAACGACCTTGTGACCTTTACCGGCACCGCGGTCAATGGTGCCGACCAGGTCAAGATCGAGATCACGACCCCGGGTGACGACGACGTCGCGACCCTGACCGTTTCGCCTGACGTCAACGGTAACTTCTCGGCCGCCTGGTTCCCGCCCGTCGACGCGACCTACACGGTCCACGCATCGACCTATCTCAATGGATTAGAACTCAGCTGTCAGACGGTCGCGTTCGTCAGTGCAGTCCGGCCGGACGCGTTCGGAAAGATCACGGGCGGCGGCTGGTACGAACTCAACGGCGGCAAGGACACCATGGGTTTCGTCGCACAGGTCCTAGGAAACGGCAGCGTGCGCGGAAACTGGGAGTTCCAGGACCACTCAGGCAGCAAGAACTTCAAGAGTTCGTCCGTCGATTGGGTCTACGCCCCGAGCTGTAGCGAAGGTTTCTTCAGCGGCTACTGCAAACTGAACGGTGTCGGTAACCTCCGATTCTTCGTCCACGTTTTCGACAACGGCGAACCGGGAAGCTCGGACTTCGCCGAATTCAACGTGTACGATCCGAACTCGGGGGCTTTGGTCTACAGCTACAGCAAGACGTTCAGCAAGGGCAACGTCCAAGTCCACTGCAAGTGACAAGAGACGTTCTTGCTCAAGCGGCCCCGTCGAACATGTCGACGGGGCCGCTGTGTTTTCAAGAAAAGGGGATCTGCCGGCCCTATCGCCAGATGGCTTTGAGCGCCGTCACTTGTGCCGACTTCACGTTCGCCCGTCCACCGAGAACGCTCACAGTGATCCCCTCGCCGTCGAAAAGCGCGTACCGGGTCGACGAGAGCTCGCCATGGTTGACGAACAGCTCGATCGATCCACGGTCGATCAGCAGCTCAAGGTGCCGGACCGGTCGGGCGACGCGCCCTTCTGCCGTCCCGTTCGTCACGCCGTCATCGGAGACGGTCACCTTTTGGCCCCGCACGTCGAACTCCAATCGGGCGCCTCTGTCGAGGGAAACGTCAAGGACGAGCCGGAATGCTTCTCCCTTGGCCGCGAGCTTATGGGGACGACCGGGTTCCAAGGTGACCGGCCCCGCCGACTTCGATCGGCCATGGAGCAAGGACAGCTCCTTGATCGGCTCTCGGTGGAGGCGGAAGCCTTCGGACGTCCGGTGCAACGTCAAACGGCAAGGGAACGACACCTGTTGACTGAACGGCATGTTGGGAAAGACCGATCCGCGCATCCAGGCGGCTTGGATCCGCCTCCCGTCGCCCGTCTCCGTATTCGCCCACGTTTGCGTGGCATAGAAGTTCGGGCCGATGTCGCAGACTTGTCGCTCTCCTTCTTGGACGAACCGTTTTCCGTCGAACGTACCGACCGAATAGTGCCCGTTCCCCTGGACGACGATCCACTTCTTTGTTCCGGGTTCGCCTTCGACCGGCAGTTCGAACATGTCGGGGCACTCGAAACTGTCCGGAATCGGATGACCCGTGTCGGTCCAATCGGTAAGGTTCGAGGAGTTCAGGACATGGTAACTGCCCTCCCCGTACATGACCATGACCCAATGTCCGCCCGGGCCGTACCAGAACACCTTGGGATCGCGCTCCGCTTTGAGGAGGAACGGGTTCTTGGGGCCAGGCTTCCACGAGCGGCCGTGGTCGAGGCTGTAGCTGAAGCACTGGCTCTTGTTGTCGAACCGTGACCAGAACGCGATCATCGGGACGTGTCCGTCCTTTCCAAGTCCCGACGTGTTGTTTTCGTCGATCACGCACGTCCCGGACTGGACGCCGCTTCCCAAGGACTCTTCAAAGAAGGCGGGCTCCAGCTCCTCCCAATGGACCAGGTCCTTACTGACGAAGTGGAGCCAGCACGTCGCCCAACGCTGGGCGAAGAGGTGGTACTCGCCGTCGTAATAGATCAGGCCGTTCAGGTCGTTGATCCACCCTTCCTGGTGTTCCACAGGGTTGAGGCGCCGCTCTTTCCAGTAGCGGGCCGTCACGTGGACCAACGGCCGGAGCGGTTCTTGATAAAGCGGTCGGTCGAAGTCGCTCATTTCAGGTCGGTCGGTCTGGACCAAGTGATCGATGTTGACATGGCCCCAGTCTCCTGTAGCCCGATCGACGATTTCGATCCGAGCTTTGGCGCCGCGAAACTCCTTGACGTCCCAGTCGGTCGGGGCCAGGACGTCGCTCCTGTGCCCGGCCGCTGTCCGTACGACACGACCCTTGACGATCAGGTTGATGCAGGTCTGACCGGCCATGTCGCCACCGCCGATCCGGAAAGCGATATGGCGCCTTGCGATCTGAAACTCGGGTGACGTCAAGGTTCCCGTGGGCCGGTCTCCTTCCAACTCGCTCGAGGCCACCGCCCTGTCTCGATTGTTCCGGATTTCGAGCTCGACGAGCTTGGGCCCAGAGGCCGGTCCGAGACGGAACGCGTCTCCGGACTGGGACCAGTTCCCGTACGTTCCGGTGTCGAAGACCGACAAGGGCAAGTCCGCCGCCCTCCCAAGGGCCTGGACGACGAGGGCGACGAGCAGCATGGCCCCCGATGGTACTTCGTCCACCGTGCGCCGAATGACGGTGCGCTCGTGGCCCTCGCGAGTTCGCCCGTGCCAGGGGCGTCGGTATCATGGGCCGTGGACGTTCCGGCGACGATCCTAGAGTCTGAAAGACTCGTGTACAGAAGGCACGTCCCTGAGGATCTCGGCGCCTACTGCTCGATGATGGCGGATCCCGAGTTCCGACGCATGAGCGGCGGATTGCCGTTGACCCGCGAACAGGCAGAAGAATCGTTCGGGCACGTCATGCAGGGGGAACATGACGATCCCGGTCCCATGAGGCTCTGGGCGACCGTATCGAAAGCGGACGACACGTACATCGGGAGGTGCGGCCTTTATCGTCCGGAGCCAGGAGGCTCCAGCGTCGAAACAACGGGCGTCCTCGCCTACTGTATCGCTCGACCCTATTGGGACCAGGGCTTCGCGACCGAAGCGGCCCGTGCGTTCGTCCGCTACGGGTTCGACGTACTCGGACTCGACCGGATCGTCGCCGGAACGAGCCCCACGAACAAAGCGTCGAACACGATCCTTCGACGCCTTGGCATGGTCCGGAACGCTGGATCGGGGCCGGCCTTCGACACTGTCCTCGTCAACCCGGCTCTCGGACTCTAGACCGCCGCGCCCGATCGAGATCGGCCCTCGTCATGTCCGTCGGCGCCGAACCCGACTTTGACGGCTTCCAAGAGGACGTCGGTGTCGATGTCCGCTAGGCGCTTGAACTTGATGCAGTAACCCGTCACTGCGGCCTTACCGATCCGGTCCGCGAAGGTCTTCGCCAGGAAACCCTTGTCGTCCAGTCCGAGCACGTAGACCGAAATGCCGCCCGTGTTCGCACTGAGGCCGATCCGATAGAACTCCTTGGTCGAGCCGTCGGCGTACCGGATCGTGCACTGCCCGTAACCGATGTTCGGATTGGCGACCACCTTGCCTTGGGCGTCTCGACCGTCCGTGAACCATAGCCTGCAGCCTGGGCTCGCTTCTTGAAATCGGGCGTGAAGCCGTTCCATTTCAAGCTGTTTCGGTGCGGTCAGCGATTCCAGGTAAGCCCGGATCTGGTCTTCAGTGTTCATGGTCGTCGCGGTTCGGCACTCAGGCCCAGCTAAAAGATACTGATCCAGGTTATGCACGAACTTGGGTCCTGCGTGCTTGAATGCTTGTCGGACCCGAAATCGGTGCGCACGCTTCGGCCGCTCTTGTCAGGTCGATTTCGACGTGGACCGCTTTTTCGGAGTTTTGGCCAGCATGTGCTTTCGGACAAAGCTGGCGCTCGTTTCGGCCCAGAACAAGACGTCCGACGCCTTATCGAACGTCCCCTCGACCAGGTAGGCGAAATTCCTCAAAGGTCGGCCCGTAAAGTCCATCGGTGCGACCCGACCGGCCTGGAATTCGCGGGAATAGTCCTCGTCGCTTATTCGGACGACGAGCCTGTCTCTTTCAATGCCGACGAGCATCTTGCCGTTGAGGGTGAAGCACAGGCCGCCGAACATTTTCGTCTCTCCGAGCTTCTCCCCTTCTAGGAGAGCGAGCGACGGCACGACCGCGCGTATCCGGTCTGCGAGCGCGGGGTTGAACGGCATGGTCAGACGATTTTCATCCCGACAGGAGGGACAACGTCTCCGACCTGCTGATAGAACCAGAGCTTGATGCCGTTGTTGTCCTCGACGATCGTGACCCGGTCTCCCCACCACATGTCCTCGAGCGGAGTCGGGTCCAAGCCCGAAGCGGTCAGCCGGTCCCTGTACGTACGAACGTCAGAGACCTGAATGTAAAACTGGGTCGCGGGAATCCCGGGCGTCTCTTCAGAGGCCCGATTGAACATCAACCGCCCTCCTTCCATCAAGACCGTGCAGAACTCCAACAGTCCGTCGTTCCCGACGACGGCCATGAGATGGTCGAACCCAAGTTTTTCGACGTAAAAGTCACGAGTGTCGTCGACGGACGTCACCGAAACGATCGGCATGACGGACGCTTGCACGGTTCAGTCCGCCTCCGGAAGCCAATGGAAGTCGACGTCGCCACGGACGGTCTGGATGTAGTTCAACTGCCCCGAGTGGTACATGGTGTGCCAAACCGCCAGATTGGCCATCCCCAGCGGGGTGAACGGGCCGACCGGCGAAGGGAAAACGTCCGCGACAAAGTCGCCTTGGTAGTTTTGGACCGCGGCAGTGAATTTTTCAGCGTGGATCCTCAGGGCTTCAAGGGCAGGCGCCTTTAGGCAGAAGTCTTTCGGCGCCCTGACCCATCCGCCTTGGGGCCCTTCGATCTGGGACGGACCGTCGGTCAGCAAGCCGGCGAAGGTGTCGAAAAACCCTACCATCTCGTAGACGAAGTCGAACCCACAACGGGAGGCGCCGCCACAGCAGGCTGCCAAGTCGTCGTCGCTCATCGAGCGAAGGTCTGAACCGAAAAGCTGAAGCGAGAAGGCCAGGCGGTCGAGAACGTCCTTCCTGGGGTCGAAGGCAGAGGTTGTCATGCCTGAATAGTTTTCCTTGCAACAAGGTGCATAATCTACTACCGTAGGGAGTAGCTTTTGAAAGATTTTGAGGTCCTCGCGTGCGTCGGACTGACACAGTACGAGCGCCAAACATTGATCGCGCTCCTTAAGCGCGGGGTCGCAGACGCGGCGACCCTGTGCACGGACGGCGATGTCCCGAGTTCAAAAATCTACTCGGCCACGGAGAAGCTCGCCAAGCTCGGCCTGATCAGCGTCCAGCGGTCCCGTCCACGACAATTCGCCGCGCATTCCGTCGAGGACGTCGTCGGGCGGATTTCAGAGATCGTGCACTCTCAGGCAGAAGCACGGGCGGAAGAGGCCGCGGGCCTCGTGGCCGCGATCAAACGGGCCCAAGGAGCCGACCAGCCCGCGTCCGCCTTCACCGACGTAGCGATGGGTGCGTACCAGCACGTGCAACGGCACTTGACCCTCTTGGCGTCCGCGTCTTCGGAGATCGTCTCTTACCTGGAATCGCCCGACCTTGACGCGATCCGGAAAGCGAAGGCCGAGGGAGTGAACGTGCTCCGCTCGGTCCGAAAGAACCTGGAGTCGCGGGGGATCGCACACAGGATCGTCTTCGGCTTCGGGCCTCGCGATGCGACTGGGTTAAAGGAGTTCTTGAGGGAGTTCAGGGCAGAGCTACGTTCGACGACCGGTGTCCGCTATGCCGGGTTACTCGGCCACCCGTTCCATGTCGTGGACCGCGAAACGGTGATTTTGAGCCTGGACAACCCGTTCCTGTCCGAACGCCGTTTCGGTTCGTTGATGATGAGGTCCAAGGAGCTAGCAGACCCCCTGGCACGCGGTTTTGAAGGGCTATGGCTGAAGAGCATGAAAAGCCTTCAGGAAGTGGACTTCGATCCTCGTGTCCGCTTCAACCGAGACGTGTGACCGCTTGTCGACAGCGGCCATGGGCGTGTGCCCAGATCGCTGAAACGGCTTGAAAGGGGGTTGGTACTCTCCACGGGATTCGAACCCGCGATCTTCGCCGTGCGAGGGCGCTGTCCTGAACCGCTAGACGACGGGAGCGCCTGGGGCCGAGAATGTACCCCGGAGGCTGGACGCCCGGTAC